>JAMCZD010000295.1 GCA_023473405.1 Candidatus Omnitrophota bacterium | reverse complement strand
AAGATTGAGGACACCCACAAGCGCGAGGGGTGTGGGGATTGAGTCTGGGGCTTCAGGCATTACTGCTAGGTGGATTGATGGTCGAGAAGGCCCACTTCACGCGCCGGACTGCCTTGGCCAGCCTGCTGTTCTCCTTGAGCAGCATCTTCGCCATCTTCGCCTACGGCATGTTTGGCAGTTATCTTCTTGGCAACGGGTTCCATCCGCCGATTCACGATCTGGGAATGGCGTTCTACTTTACAATCATCACGCTCTCGACCGTTGGGTATGGAGACATTGTTCCAGTTACGGCCGAGACCCGCTGGTTCGTGGTGTCGCTCCTGATAATCGGTTTGGGGGTTTTTGCCAGCGCGATTGCCTCGGCACTCGGCCCCAAGATTTCAGGCGAACTCGATCGCATCTTCAATCCGAGGGAGAAGAACATGACACCTAAAGACCACGTCATCCTGGTAGGCGAAGGTGCTATTGCGCGGAACACGGCCAAAGAGCTCGAGTATCGCGGGGTGCCTTTTGTTCAAGTTGTAACCTCGAAGTCCGACTTCGCCACGGTGGAACATCAAATCGTCGAAGGCGACGCCACCGATGATGCGGTGCTGAGAGAAGCCGGTATCCAGCAGGCCCGCATGGTAATCGCCGCGCGTGAAGATGACGGTGACAATGCGTTCATTGCCCTCGTCGCCAAGGACCTGAATCCGAATGTGCGCCTGCTGGCCGTGGCCAGTTCGGCGCTCTCGATCCGGCGGCTGAAGCTGGCTCGAGCCGATTTGGTCTTTTCGCCCGCGGCGGTCGGGAGCCGGCTGCTGGCTGATCTGGTCGAAGGCGGCCAGATTTCACCGCAGTTCCAGGACCTGCTTGAAGGCCGGCCGGAGAAGACATGAGAAACGTTGGTAATGAAACCGCGGGACACGCGGATGGGGCATCCGCGCTCCGATAGAGATGTGATGCGGACCGTTCCTGGTGCAGCGGCTTTGGCTGTTTGGGCGACCCGGGAGATTGTTTTATACACGGTCGCACAGTGGATGGAAACGGGACATGAACATGCTTCAATTCGATCTAGCCATCGGGGCGGTCTCCGTGGGGGCAGGTTTGCTTGGCTCGTTGACCGGGCTGGGTGGAGGGGTGGTGATTGTGCCGGTATTGGCGATCCTGTTTGGAGTGGACGTGCGGTATGCGATTGGAGCGTCGCTGGTATCGGTGATCGCCACTTCCTCGGGGGCGGCCTCGGCTTATGTGAAGGAAGGCTACACCAACTTGCGGATTGGGATGTTTCTCGAGATTGCGACGACCTTTGGGGCCCTCTTCGGCGCCTTTATTGCCGCCAAAATATCCACCTCGGCGGTGACCGTCATTTTTGGGCTGGTGCTTGTCTACTCGGCCTATTTATCCGGCCGACCGCATCGTGAGCAATTGGGAGTCGATCGTGCCGAGCGCCTGGCTGAATGGCTGGAGCTGGATTCGAGTTATCCATCCCGGCAAGGGCCGCATCCCTACCACGTGCATGCCGTGCCGTATGGTTTCAGCATGATGTTCGTGGCGGGGACGCTGTCGGGTCTGCTGGGGATCGGTTCGGGTGCGGCCAAGGTGGTGGCGATGGATGACGTGATGCGTGTCCCGTTCAAGGTATCGACGACGACCAGCAATTTCATGATCGGCGTGACGGCGGCGGCGAGCGCGGGGGTGTATTTGAACCGCGGTTATATCGATCCCGCTCTGGCGATGCCGGTGATGCTCGGGGTGTTGGCCGGTTCGTTGTTGGGGGCGCGGCTGCTGATGCGGATCCGGTCCGTCGTTCTTCGGCGAATATTTGCATTGGTGATTTTTGTTTTGGCGGCCGAGATGCTCTACAACGGATTCACCGGGAGGATTTGAGATGAAGGAAAAACGACCTCCCGCCAGCGAGCAAGATCTCGAACGGATGTTCGGGAACCTGCTGCGGACGGGCGTGGTTATCGCCGCAATAGTGGTGTTAACCGGCGGGGTGTTGTTCCTGGCCAGGTACGGAAACCAGAAACCCGAATACCAGATATTTCGGGGTGAGCCGGCTCAGTTGCGCCATGTAACCGATATTCTGAAGGCCGCAGTCGAGCTGAACCGGCGTGGCCTGATCCAGCTTGGCCTGCTGTTTTTGATAGCGACACCGGTGGCGCGGGTTGCATTCGCTGTGGCGGCTTTTGGGTGGCAGCGGGATGGGACCTACGTGGTGGTGGCGCTTATTGTGTTGAGCGTCCTGATCTACAGCCTGGTTGGGGCTTATTTGTGAAAAGTATTAAATTGCTAAAACAGGATAACCAGATAACACCATGAACGATTCCATCCACCATTCCATCGACCCCGAAGATATGCAACGCCGCCGGTTCCTCAAGCGGGCGGTGGGGATTCTGTCGGTTCCACTGGCGGCCGTGTTCGGCTACCCGCTGGTGGCCGCTTTGGTCGGGTCCATCTATCGGAAGAGTCCTTTGGCCTTCTCGAAGACGCCCGGGTTTACGGCGGCGCCCGAGGGGCAACCGATCGAGCTGAGCTTCGATTACGTCAAGACGGATGCTTATCTACGCCAAGACGTAGTCGAGGATGTTTGGGTGATCAAGCATTCGCCGGTCAAGGCGACCGTTTTTTCACCGATTTGTCCGCACATGGGATGCCGCTACAACTGGCATTCCAAGATGCAAGAATTTATATGCCCGTGTCATGGGAGTGTTTTTTCGGTTACCGGAAAGGTATTGGGAGGGCCGTCACCGCGTCCACTGGACACATTGTCATACAAGATCGAGGGCGGAACGCTCTACGTCGAGTGGGAACGCTTCGAGCCGGGCATTGCCGAAAAAGTCCGCATTTGAATATAACAAAATGAACGCGACCGACAAGAAACAGAATCGGATCAGCCAATGGATCGAGGACCGGTGGCCGCTGAAGGCGGTGGTGCGTTGGGGGACAGTTGAAGAGATACCCGGCGGTGCCAGCTTCGCCTATGTGCTGGGAAGTGCGACGTTGTTTTTGTTTGGGGTGCTGGTGGTTACCGGGGTATGGCAGTTGTTGTATTATGTGCCGACGGTTGATCATGCCTACGACAGCGTGATGTTCCTGCGTTTGCATGTGCCCCTGGGCTGGTTGATTCATGGATTACACTATTGGGCGGCCCAGGGGTTCATTGTGGTGATGGGGCTTCACTTGGCGCGGGTGTATATTTGGGCGGCCTATAAGCAACCGCGCCAGTTGACCTGGCTGGCGGGGGTGGTGTTGCTGCTGTTGGGGGCGGCGTTCATTTTTACCGGGGCGATCCTGCCGTGGGATACCTTGGGTTACTGGGCAGGGGAGGTGGGAACCAGCATGGCGGGAACGGTGCCGTTCATTGGCACCTTCCTGAAGTTGCTGATGCGCGGGGGAGCGACGATGGATCAACTGACGCTCTCCCGCGCATTTTTTGTTCACGTGGCGATCTTGCCGGGCCTTACCGTGTTCTTGATTGTCGTTCACCTGGTGGCCTTTCGGCAGTTTGGCAGCGTGGGACCATGGAACCCGGCAAAGCGTCAAAGAACCGGTTGGTTCTGGCCCGACCAGACCTTCAAAGACTTGATGGTGGTCTGCCTCCTCACGGTTGGATTAGTCTGCCTGAGCGCCCTTGTTCCGGCGCCGATCACCGGTCCGGCTGATCCGCTGGATAATTCCTACGCTCCCAAACCGGAGTGGAATTTCCTCTTTTTGTATGAGGCGCTCAAGGCGTTCAAGGGACCATGGGAGCGGGTAGGGACGGTGGCGATACCTCTTTTGCTGGTCGTGCTGCTTTTCGCGGTGCCATTCATTGATCGCAACCCGGAGGCGAATCCGTTCAAACGCCCAATTGCCATGTTAGCCGGATTGCTGTTTGTGGGGGTCATCCTGGCCCTGACGATTATCGGCTATTACAGCAACCCGGGAGCGATAGCGGGCGCGAGCAAGGCGGTTAGCAAAGCACGCCCGGTCCTCCTGTTGGCCAGTCTCGTCCCGATGGCGGGTTTCGCGGAAGTATCGGGGGCATCCCCTGTCGATCCGCCGGCAACGCCGAGAACCGCAGTCGAGGCACCCGCCGCTCGACCGGAGCCCATGCCTTCAATGGCGGCGGCGGATACCGCCTCCGTGAAACCGGCGGCGCCGATTCCGATGGCAACGGTCCTTGCCGCCAATGTCCGGGATGGGAAGAGGCTGTTCGCCACGGAACGCTGCAACGCCTGTCACACCATGGAAGGCCAGGGCGGCACACTGGGACCAAATCTGACTCACGAGGCCCAGATGGGCCATACGCGCCAGTGGCTCAGTACCCAGATAGTTGACCCGGCCAGCCATAACCCGGCTACGATTATGCCGGCGCATACGGACCTGACCAAGGAGCAGGTCAACGACCTGGTGGATTTTCTGCTGCATCCTTCTCTCGCCGGAGCCAGTCAGCCTCCGACTGTTTTCGGTCCTTCAAAAACCCCGGTGCCCTCGACGCAAATTCCCACCCTGGTGGCGGAGATCATCCCCGGGCAACCGACGAATCCGGTTCCGTCGGATGCACAATCCCTTGCTGTTGGCAAGAGAATTTATGTGGGCGAATGCCAGCCCTGTCACGGTCCAACCGGTGTGGGTAATGGACCGGCTTCGATCGCTCTGACGGAGCCGGCAGCCAATTTGGCTTTGCCGATAATGGCTGAGTATGCCGATGGTGCCATGTTTGAAATCATCACGCAAGGCCGCCAAGCCATGCCGGCATTCAAGACGTTATTGACGGATAAAGAACGGTGGGAGGTATTGAATTACATTCGCACCCTGGCGCCGAGTCCTGCCAGGCTCATTTCAAAACAGCCGCCAACCATCCCTGAAATTGGGCCTCCGGCACCAGCCAGAGCACCGGCACCGGCATCCTCGGCGGTCCCAGCTCCAACTCCCACGCCGGTCCCGATCCCCGCTCCGTCGCCGGCTCCAGCCTCGGTCCCGGCACCGTCGGTTACAAATGTGACCGCGCCATCAGCCGTGGTTCCGCAAGCCAAGCTGAAAACCAACGTGATCGAGGTTGCGAAACCGCCGGTTTCCGCGCCGCCGGCCGAGTCGAACATCACCGCTCGAGTTTCGGTTCCGTCCGCCAGCGTGCCATCGATGAACATCGAGGAAGGCCGGCGTCTCTTCACTTCCGCTCGATGTATTGCCTGCCACACCATCGAAGGCAAAGGCGGCACGTTGGGGCCGAGTCTCGATCATGTAGCCAAGCTGGGTCTGACGCGTGAATGGATCATCACGCAGATACGGAATCCGACTTCGCATTATCCCACCTCGATCATGCCGGCGAACCATGCCTTAACCGACCAGCAGTTAAACGCATTGATCGATTACCTTTTCAATCCTTCAGGATCGCAACCAAAGCGCCCCCCCGAAACTCCGCCTGCCAAGAGTTCCGTTCCGCCCGCCAGCGCCCAGGCGGCTGGCATCCAGGAAGGAGCGCAACTTTTTAATTCGGCACATTGTATCGTATGCCACACCATCGAAGGGATCGGGGGTCAACTGGGTCCCGATCTATCTCATGAGGCGGAGGCGGGACGGACGCGGGAATGGCTTGTCGCGCAGATACAGAATCCAACCAACCATAATCCAATCACCATCATGTATGCGCACAAAAGCCTCAGCACGCAGCAACTCGATGACCTGGCTGACTTCCTGCTGGCGCCATCGAAAGGCAAGGCTGCGCTCGAGGCGGCTGTGAAGATAACGCAACCGGCTGCCGCTCCTCCTGCCGCCACGGTTTCGACTCTGCCGCCCATGGGCAAACAAGGGCCGCCGGGCGCCGCCGTCAAAATGATCGGGAGTCCGCCGCACGGGGAAATCCTGTTTGATAGTGATTGCGCGAAGTGTCACGGAAAGGATGCCCAAGGGGGGATACCCAATCCAGGTTCAACGTCCGGACAGGTGCCGCCATTGGCGCCGATAGCGCGTTTGCTGTTCAGCGAGGACCCGCTCAAGTTCGCCGAGAACATAGACCCGTTCATCCAGCATGGGGCCAGGCCGGCCGGGCCATCGCCGGCCCTACGGATGCCGGCTTTCGGCTCTACACGGGCGCTTACCCAACAGGAGATCGCCAACATCGAGGCATACATCATGAAATTGAACGGCGTTAACCGGGCAGAGATCGTGAATCCGGGGGTTCGTCCAATTTGGTTTGTTGGCGGAACGGTGGCGGTGTTCGCGCTGGGGCTCCTGTTGATGGGTGTCAACTGGATTTGGAACAGGATGAAAGGACAGGTATGAAAAGACAAAGACACGGATTTGCACTTGGGTTCATCGTGATTTTTGTGGCCGGCAGCATTGGCCGGGCGGCTGCCGAAGGGGTAGCTATGGCCCAGCCCGCCGCGCCGGCGGGGCAAACCAACGGCGCGTTCGTCACCCGCGAGGAGTACGACAAGCTCAAGAGTGAACTCGAAGAATTGAAGGCCAGGTTCAATGCGATGAAGAGCGAGAAAACGACGAACACGATCGAGACCATCCAGTCTCTCGACTATGTCAACCAGCGCGTCGATCAGTTGGAAGAGGATACCAGGAAGTTCTGGCCCGGCTTCAACCGCGTGATCATCGCCGGCGACGCCAACGCCACTTTCATCAGCCAGGAAGGTTCCAAGTCCAGCTTCGGCGCCGAGCTTGCCCCGCTCATTCTGTGGCAGTTGAACGATCGGCTGTTATTCGAAGGCGGGTTTGATATTGGCATTGACAACGGCGGCGAACTTGGCAGCGGCGAGACCACGTTTGACCTTAGCATTGCCGAGCTGTCGTATTTGTTGAACGACTACCTCACGATCGGCGCCGGCCTGTTTGTGGTTCCGTTCGGGGTGTACCACAACCATTTCGATCCGCCCTGGATCAATCAACTCCCGGACGATCCGCTCCCCTTTGGCGATGGCGGTATTGCCGCTGATTCTGCCGTGGGTGTTTTTGGCGAGGGCGCGGTGCCGATTGGGCCGACGGTGTTGAACTACGACGTGTATGTAAGTAATGGTCCCCGCCTGATCACCGATGACCCGTCGGCTGCCGGGTCCCTCGGCTTCGATAATTACGTCGACAACAACAATGCCAAGACCTTCGGGGGGCGCATCGGCTTCCGGCCCATTCCGGAGGTCGAGTTTGGTTATTCGATGCAATATGGGCAGGTGGGGGTGGATAGCTTCCGGAATGTGGATGCCTTTCTGCAGGCCGTCGATGCGGAGTTCCGGCGGGACTACAGCCGCATCTATGGCCAGATCGATTTCCGGGCTGAGTTGGTGCTGTCGCATGTAGACCGAGCCACTTACGGTCTGACTGCCTCGCCGCCGTTCGGCCCGTTCACTTTTAACAACAATCGCAATGGCGGTTACGTCCAGATAGGTTATCGTCCATGGATGGTTGATTTGCCGGTCATAAGCAAACTGCAGCTTGTCGGTCGATACGACTGGTTGCATTCCTCGCTGGCCGCGCCGGGTGGGGATCGTGAAAACCGGTGGACCGCCGGGCTGAATTATTGGCTTCAACCCAACGTGGTGTTGAAGGGCGCGTACGAATTCGACCACAAGAAAAGCGGTCAGGATGCGGACGCTGTGCTGGTCCAGTTGGGAATTGGCCTATGATGGAGGATGCCATGTCACAAAACACCAATAAAGGCCGCCTGTTGTCGACCCTCGCCATTATCGGAGCCATTGGTTTTGGAGCGGCGGGTTGCGAGAGCACTTCCACCAGTTCGAGTTCGAACCGGTCAAACCCGAGCCAACTGGAAGCTCAAAAGCCGGTGCCGGACGAGGCCAGAGTCTGGGCGGAGAATTGCGGGCGCTGTCACAATCTGCGTTCGCCTAACGAGTTCAGCTACGACCAATGGGAAGTTATCGTCAACCACATGCGCGTTCGCGCCACCCTGACCGCCGATGAAACGCGCGCGATACTGAGCTTCCTCAAAGCGGCGCAATGAGCCTGGGCCAGTGTTTTAGAACCATGAAAGTAAGCCCATTAGCGGGGAAACCGGCCGAACCCACGATGCGGATCAATGTCCCGCGGTTGGTCACGGCCTACTACACCGAAACGCCCGTTCCGGCGGTGCGCGACCAACGGGTTGCGTTCGGCACGTCAGGGCACCGCGGATCGGCCCTGGCAAGGTCATTCAACGAACAACATATTCTCGCTATCAGCCAGGCCGTTTGCGGGTATCGGGCCCAACATCAAATTGACGGCCCGCTCTTTCTCGGGATGGATACCCACGCGCTATCCAGACCTGCTTTCACCACGGCGCTCGAGGTGCTGGCTGCCAACGGCGTCGATGTCATGATACCGTCGGACGATGATTACACGCCTACCCCGGCCATTTCCCTCGCAATTCTCAGCCACAACCGCGGGCGCAAGACCGGGCTCGCCGACGGCATTGTGATCACGCCTTCGCACAACCCGCCCCAGGACGGCGGGTTTAAATACAATCCTCCCCATGGCGGCCCCGCCGAGACCGGCATCACCCAATGGATCGAGAACCAGGCCAATGCGTTTCTCGAGAGCGGCCTTCAAGGCGTGAAAAGGATCGCTTACGAAAAGGCACTCCGCGCCTCGACAACCCACAAATACAGTTACCTCGAGGCCTATTTGGAAGCTCTGGCCCGGGTAATCGAGATGGAAACGATCCGCCAGTCCAGGATCAGCCTCGGAGTAGACCCTCTAGGCGGAGCCGGGGTTCGATACTGGGGACCGATCGCCGAGCGTTACGGACTCGACCTCACCGTGGTTAACGATTCTGTTGATCCGACTTTCGGCTTCATGACGGTTGATTGGGACGGCCAAATCCGCATGGACCCATCCTCGGCCTACGCCATGCAACGGTTGATCGGCTTGAAGGACCAGTTCGATGTCGCCTTCGCCTGCGATACCGACCATGACCGGCACGGGATCGTTACCCGGAGCGCGGGCTTGCTTCCTCCCAATCACTTTCTGTCCGTTGCCATATTCTACCTCTTTCAACATCGCCCGGAGTGGCGAAAGGAAGCGGCGGTGGGCAAAACGGTGGTAAGCAGCCGGATGATTGACCGGGTAACGGCGAAGGTGGGGCGAAAGCTCCACGAAGTGCCGGTGGGTTTCAAATGGTTTGTGGAGGGCCTGCTCGATGGTTCGCTCGGCTTCGTTGGCGAAGAAAGCGCCGGGGCATCGTTTCTTCGGCTGGATGGAAATGTCTGGACAACGGACAAAGACGGCATCATTGCCGCTCTGCTCGCCGCCGAGATCACCGCCCGGATGGGGCGGGACCCCGGTGAAATCTATCGCGATCTGACTCGCGAATTCGGCGATCCGGTTTATGAACGGATAGACGCACCGGCTACGCCGGAGCAGAAAGAGGCGCTGGCGAAGCTTTCGCCGGATCGGGTTCGGCTCAACGGCCTGGCGGGCGAGAGCATCCAGGCCATCCTCACCCATGCTCCCGGCAACGGGGCCGCCATCGGCGGACTGAAAGTGGTGGCGGAGAACGGGTGGTTCGCCGCCCGGCCTTCGGGAACGGAGAACATCTACAAAATCTACGCCGAGAGTTTCCGCGGGCCGGACCACCTGCGTCGCATCCAGGAAGAAGCACAGGCTATTGTCGTAAAGGCAATTGCCACGGCTGGTCCATTGAACTCTTGAGTATGTCTAATTCACGGAGCAGCGTTCGCGCGGGTGTGGCCACGCCGCGATCCTGCTCCGGCAGCTTTCGTTGCAGCAATGATCGATGCTCCTAATCAACCAGGAATGGCAGCCATGCAGCTAAACACTTCTAACGACGCAATAAACGGCGATCCCACCGTCCGAAAGACGCAAACGATCGAGCTCGGAGTTTTTCTATTCCTGATACTGTCATGGATCGGGTCTTCTTTTTTCGTCATCACCGGCCAGGTGCACCTGCATTTTATCGGGGCGGCGGTTTCGTCGATTGTAAGCGACCTGTCATTGCTATGCCTGGTGCTCTACCTGGTCTGGCGCAACGGAGAGTCCTTTCGGCGCATTGGCTGGACGCGCACCAAATGGGGAGGTGAAATCGGTTGGGGGATGGTCCTGTTCTTGCCGGCGGTTATAGGAGCGAACGCACTGGAACAGGCCCTGCGCGCGCTGGGGCTTTCCGCGCCTTCGAAGTTGCCTTCCTTTCTTAGCGCCACCGGGGTTGGCGGGATCATACTTGCCTGCGTCCTGGTCGTCGTCGTGGCGGTAGTGGAAGAGACCGTGTTTCGCGGCTACCTGATCTTGCGCATCCGGACGGTAACGCGCCGCACCAGCCTGGCGGTGGTGTTGTCTTCGGTGGTCTTTTCCCTCGGACACGGTTACGAAGGGACGGCGGGCGTTATCAGTGTATTTGTGTTGGGGGTTGTCTTTGCCCTTATCTACGTCTGGCGGAAGAGCCTGATTGCGCCGATGGTGATGCATTTCCTGACCGATTTCACCAGCATAGTCTTGGTTGCCTTTTTAAGGAGTCAATGAAGGCCGAGGTTCCTCGATGTGGTAAGTTTAGCGCAGATTTCCAATCGGCGGACCGTGCGCCGGCGCAACGCTCGTGGCGCAGGTTTCATAACCTGCTGTATCGCCGATTTCCAATCGGCAGAGCGTGCGCAGGCCGAACGCAAAGCCGGTTAGAAACCGGCGCTGCAGCACACTCGGAAATCTGGGCTAGGACAAGCCGATATTCCGATTGGCGGACTGTGCGCCGGTCGAACGCGAAGCCGGTTAGAAACCGGCGATATAGCAGACTCGGAAGTCTGTTGCGCTACGAAGAAGCCGATTTTCCAATCGGCAGAGCGTGGACCGGCCCAAGGCGAATGGGATTGGAAATTCGCGATACAGCAGACTCGAAGGTCTGCGCTACAAAAACAGAATGCGTGTCCGGATTTGCCGTGCGGATACTGCTTTTTATCTGTGCCTTCCTTTTGTTCTGCGGATGCGAGGAAAAGCCGAAACCACGCTTCCCACCGCCGGTGGTGGAGGTTATGACGGTGGTGCAAAGCAACGTGCCGGTTTACCATGAATGGGTCGGGACATTGGATGGTTCGGTGAATGCCCAAATCCGCGCCCAGGTCACGGGTTATCTACTGACGCAAGACTACCGGGAAGGCAGCTTCGTGCGGAAGGGCGATTTGTTGTTCACCATCGACCCCCGACCGTTCCAGGCCATCCTCAACCAGGCCAAAGGCCAGCTCGCTCAAGCCGAGGCACAGTTTGGGAAGACCGAGCTCGACGTAAAACGCTACACCCCGCTTGCCAAGAAGAGTGCGATTAGCGAGGAGGAACTCGACGATGCAGTTCAGGCCAATCTGGCCGCCAAGGCCGCCGTGTTGACGGCGAAGGCGGTGGTGGAAACGTCGGAGCTGGACCTGGGCTTTACCCGTATCGCTTCGCCCATAGATGGCATAGCCGGGATTGCGCAGGCCCAGGTAGGGGACTTGGTAGGACCGGGAGCGGTTGGGAATCTGACCACTGTATCAACGGTGGACCCGATCCGTGCCTACATCTCGATCAGCGAACAAGAATACCTGGGCGCGGCTGTGAGCCATACGCCCCTCGAGAAAATGTCCCTCGAACTGATTCTGGCCAACGGCAGTCTGTTCCCGCATCGCGGGCATATCCTGTTTGCCAATCGCCAGGTCAATACCCAGACCGGCACCATCACCGTAGAGGCCAATTTCGACAATCCCGGCAACATCCTCCGACCGGGCCAGTTCGCACGGGTTCGTGCCTTGATGGAAACAAAGGAGGGCGCCTTGCTTGTCCCACAGCGGGCCGTTAACCAGTTCCAGGGCGGTTACCAGGTGGCGATTGTAGGGCCGGATGACAAAGTGGACATTCGCGCGGTCAGGCCAGGTGAGAGGATCGGCACGCTTTGGATGATCGAGGAGGGGATCAAGCCGGGCGAACGTGTTGTAGCTGAAGGCTTCCAAAAAATCAGGCATGGAATGATCGTCACGCCGAAACCGTTCGTGGAAGACACCGTGAACCGGAAATCGGAGACGCGAAGGAGACCCGGAAACTCGGATTCGAAAGACCCGGCTCCACTGGCCGGCCTGCCACTATCAGCCTTGCCGGCGCCGGCCGGCACGTCGTAGTCCGCCATGTATCGCTTTTTCATCAACCGCCCCATCGTGGCCATCGTTATTGCGATAGTCATTATAATAGTTGGGTTAGTGTCGTTGGTGAGTCTGCCGGTGGCGCAGTATCCCAATATTATCCCGCCGGAGATACTTATCCAGGCGAACTACATCGGGGCCAACGCGCTCGACGTCGAGGAGTCCGTGGCCACGCCCATCGAAGAGCAGATGAACGGCGTGGATAACATGAACTACATGTTTTCGCTCAACCCCAACAACGGCCTGATGCGGTTGACGGTGGATTTCGACGTGAAGACAAACCCGGACATAGACCAGATGCTGACCCAGTTGCGCGAGGCCCAGGCGGAGCCGACCCTGCCGGTCCAGGTGCGGGACTTCGGCGTAACGGTGCAGAAATCGCTCACGACGCCTTTGATGCTGTTTGCCCTTTACTCGCCGCACGGCACTTATGACACCGTCTTCCTGGCCAATTACGCTTATATCCATCTAATTGACGAGCTTACCCGTGTTAAGGGTATCGCGAGTGTGGCCGTCTTCGGCGCCGGGCAATATGCCATCCGGTGCTGGGTCCGTCCGGACTTGCTGGCCAAGCTTAACCTCACGGTGCCGGACGTGGTGGATGCGCTTCAAAAGCAGAACACCATCAATCCGGCAGGCCAGGTCGGCGCCCCGCCGGCACCGTCCGGCCAGCAATTCACCTACGCCATTCAAGCCCAGGGCCGGCTCGTTACCCCCGAACAATTTGGCGAGGTCATCCTGCGCGCCAGCCCGGACGGAAAGATTGTTCGGCTCAAAGACGTGGCTCGGATCGATTTGGGCGCCCAGGATTACTCGGTGAAAGGCCGGTTCAACGGGCGGCCTTCGGCGATCCTTGCGCTCTACCAGTTGCCCGGTTCCAACGCCCTCGAAGCGGGCAACGGCGCGAAGGCGACAATGGCCAAGGCGCGCGAGGTGTTTCCTTCCGACCTCGATTACGCGCTGGCCTTGGACACGACGGTGCCGATCGTGGCGGGGTTGGACGAGATACTCTACACGCTTTTGATCGCGTTGGCCCTGGTAATCGTCGTGGTTTTCATCTTCCTTCAAGGCTGGCGTGCCACGCTGATTCCCGCCGTCGCGGTGCCGGTGTCGCTGATCGGCACGTTCACCTTTTTCCCTTTCCTGAATTTTTCGATCAATCCGATTGCGCTGATGGGGATGGTGGTGGCTATCGGCCTTGTGGTGGACGATGCCATTGTGGTGGTCGAAGCGGTGGAACGTCATATCGAACATGGTCTGCCGCCCAAGGAAGCCACCCTTGCCGCGATGGAAGAGGTGGCCAACCCGGTCGTCGGGATGTCGCTGGTGTTATCGGCGGTCTTTCTGCCGACGGTCTTTATTCCGGGAATTACCGGTCGGTTTTTCATCAAC
>JAMCZD010000253.1 GCA_023473405.1 Candidatus Omnitrophota bacterium | reverse complement strand
CAGGTAGGCGGGGCGGGCAGCGGCGGCGGGATTCGGCTCGATGTGGGAACGCTCAGCGGGGCGGGCTTGATTTCGGCCAACGGCGGAGCCGGTGGCAATGGTTTTGGCTCAGGCGGGGGAGGGCGTGTAGCCATATATTACCAGGCCTTGGCCGGATTCGACCTTGCCGAGAAGGTTACCGCTCACGGCGGCGCCGGCCAGGACGGCAACGGCGCGGTGGGAACGGTTTACCTGAAGGAAAATTCAGGTCTGGGCCAGTTGTTGGTGAGTAGTCACGACACGACCTCCGGGATGTGGACCCCGTTGGGGATGGACACCGACGAGGTGTTCGAGGTCGAGCAGTTCGTGGTGGCCGGGACCAACGTGATCGCGGCACCGCAGCACGAAATGACCATTCAAGCCGATTCGTTGCAGGTAGCCAATGGAGCGGTCCTCACTCATCAAGTTACCACGCCTACGCGGGAATACTCATTGCGACTAACCATTGCCAGCAACCTGCTGGTGGATGCTTCCTCGAGAATCGATGTGTCGGGACGGGGTTACCTGGGCAATTATGCCATTGGCAACGTCAGAACCGGCGGAGCCACGGGCACTTCCGGGGGGTCCTATGGCGGACTGGGCTTTTCCAGCGGCGGCGGAACCGCCAACGCTGTATACGGGGATTACCGCAACCCGGATGAGCTCGGCTCGGGTGGCGCAGGAGATAAGGCCCGGGCGGGCGCGGGCGGCGGTTTGGTGCGGGTAACCGCTTCGAGCGCGCGAATTGACGGTGCCATTTTTGCCAATGGACAAGCCGGGCTGAATTATTACCAGGTCGGCGGTAGCGGCAGCGGGGGTGCCATCCTATTTAACGTGGGGACACTCGATGGCACCGGCCGACTGTCAGCCGACGGCGGCAATGGCGGTGGAGGTTTTGGCTCGGGTGGTGGCGGCCGGATAGCGATTTACACGTGGGATTCGATGGACTTCACCGTCACCAATATCACCGCCAATGGTGGCACTGGTGGCAATGGTTCCGGTCAGCCTGGCACGGTTCAATTGAGTTCAAGTCCAGTCTTTGCCTGGGCTGATACGAACGCCTTTCTGCACGGAACAGAGCCGATCTCCTGGTATGTTTTGGGGGCGGCACCTGGCACGGTAAACGTGCAACTCTCGGCAACACACGCCGGAAGCTTCTATCCCATTGGCGACAGCGCCAATAGCATCGGGTCTTTGGACTGGAATACTGCGACTGGTCCTGATGGGACTTACACGCTGAGGGCCGTTTTCAGCGACCAGTCCGGACAGGCAGCGGGTGCGTATTCACGAGAGGTTCTCGTCAATAACTCGGTGGCCTGGCATTCCGGCCTGGTGACCAATGACCAGGACTGGACCGCCGACATCGTCCACGTCGTAGACCACCGGCTCGTAATCGCCAGTGGCGTCACTGTCACCGTGGCCCCTGGGGCGGTGATCAAGTTCACTCGCGGCTCCGGAATCACGATCAACGACGGCGCGATCTTGAATGCCCTGTCCACCGAAGATTCGCCTACGGCCTTTACTTCATTTGCTGACGACACCGCCGGCGGCGACAGCAACCTGGACGGGAACAACTCCTGGCCAAAGGCAGGCGATTGGGCGGGTATTGGAATTGCCGGAACCGGCCAATTCAACCAAGCCGCTTATGTGGAACTTCGCTACCTGTCAGTCGTTCACGCTGGAACCTTGGCAGCAAGCGAGGCATGGTCGGGCACCTTTGTCCACCTCGTGAACAACCAACTCATCGTGCCGGGCGGCGTCACCCTCACCATCAATCCCGGGGCAGTAGTCAAGTTCGCCGCCGGCGCCGGGATAAAGGTTGACAGCGGCGGAAAGCTAAACGCGCCGGGAACCCTCGCCCAACCCATTACCTTCACTTCCTTGCTGGATGATTCGGCAGGCGGCGACAGCAACAACGATGCTGATTTGACGAAGCCGGCTCCTGGTGATTGGGCCGGCCTCAATATCGCCAGCGCTTCCGCGACCTTGAATCATTGCAATATTCGCTACGGAGGTAACACTGGCTCAGGCGCTTTTGCCAGCGGTGTGATCATCGTCAATGCCGGCTCATTGGTGTTATCCAATAGCGTGGTCGAGAGCACGAAGTATGATGGGCTATCCGTGTACGGGACCGGCGGCACCGCCACGATCGTAAATAGTGTCTTGCGGGAACTCGACCGCGCCATCTGGGCTTGGGGCGGTGGTGACGTTCATCTCATCAACTGCACCTTTGACGAGAACCTGGTTGCTCTGGATCAACACGGTGGGGCATCTATCCTCGCTGAAAACTGCATCATCGCCAATAGTATCCAAGCCAGCGTGATCGAGGGTGCCTCAACCCTGAGCTACTGCAATCTGTGGTCCAAGTATTCCGGATCGAGCAATCCGAGCGTTATCGGCCAGGATGGCAACATTTCAGCCGATCCCAAGTTCATGAACGCCGCGCAGGAAGATTACCGGCTCAAGTATGGGTCGCCCTGCATCGACTCCGCCAACGGAGCCGTGGCCCCGGCGAACGATTCCACCGGCGCACCACGCTATACCGATCCACGCGCAAAAACTCATGCTGAAACCCCGTCCGCAAACGGTTCTTACGCGGACATGGGGAGCTTCGAGTTTGTCGAGAACGCCGCTTCATCTGTCGATCTCGTCGCCAGAACCGTGGTTGGTCCCAGCCAAGTCAATGCCGGTGATTCAGCGACCATCCGCTGGGAAGTAGCCAATATCGGCAGCGGAACTGCCGTTGGACCATGGCATGACTCTATCTATCTGGTGCCGGTGAATGGAGGCGAGCCGTTGTTTGCCGGGGGGGCATTGGCGGGGCAGGGGATATCACTCGGTGCCGGACAGACTTTCTCGGCCTCTTCCCCAGTCCAGGTCCCAGGAGGTATCGAGGGAAATTATCGATGGCAGGTCGAGGTCAATTCTCGAGGCGACATCTTTGAAGGCGCCGCCTGGACGAACAATACAGCCTCCGCTACGGACCTGACCTACCTATCCGTGCCGCAATTGGTAATAGGCGATCCTCTTGTCAACGGGCAATTCACCGGCACAGGCCAGTCGCTCTGGTTCAAGTTCATGCCCCAGACAAATTCCGACGTGCAAGTAAACCTGCAGTGTGTTGCTCCCGCCGGTTCGGTGGTGGTTTACCTTGGAAGGGCCTATGTGCCTTCACCGGAACATTTCGACGCTTTTGCTGTCCTCGGCAGCTCGTCCGCGGCAAGCCTCATTGCCGCCAACGCCTCTTCCCAGCCATATTATGTGACGGTTTACGCTCAATCGGCGGCGGGTTCCCCGTTGAACTTCAACGTCGGAACCAGTGCCTTGGACTTCAGCCTCAATGCGGTTTCCCCTGACACAATTGGCAACGGCGGAACTGTTACTCTGAAGATCGAAGGCGGCCGGCTCCGCGAAGATATGAATTACGCGCTCGCGGACCAGAGCGGTCTGGAACATGCGGCTTCATCGGTGTTTGTCTCAGCGAATGCTGTGGTTTACGCCACTTTTAATACCGTGAGCCTGCTGCCGGGGACCTATTCATTGATGGTTAAGGACGGGATCAAGAACCGGTCTCTTCCAAATGCGGTGTCCGTCGTTCCCGGCACGCCTGGCGGACTGGTTTACTCGGTCATCATGCCCAGTTTCATTCGCTGGGGACAAGTCCGCCGCGTAGCCGTGAACTACATCAACCCTGGTAACCTCGATGTCTTGGCACCGATGCTTACAGTCACGTCGTCCGGTGCGACGCTAATGGGAATGCAGATGGAGAGCGCCAGCTCGATTGATCTGGGCAATATCCTCGGCGCGCCTGCCACGAGCGTGCAGTTATTGGGGATCAATCCAGAGGGGCCCGCCGGCATTTTGCCGCCTGGATTCCATGGCACGATCTACTTCGATGTCATGGCTAATCCCGGCGCGTCCTCTGTCCATGTAAACGTGGCCGAGATGCTACGGACAATCCCCATGGATTGGGCCTCCTACAAAGCATCCCTCAAACCGTCCTTCCTTCCCGACGACGCCTGGGATGTCGTTTTTGCCAACTTTACCGCCAGGCTCGGAAACTCCGCCGACCAGTATAACCGGGTCATGACTGACGATGCGACTTACCTTAGCCGATTTGGCGAGTACACGGTTGATACCGGGCGTCTGCTGACTTACGAACTTTACAAAGCTAACGCCTTTGGTTCCATTGGCTTGCGGTACGCCCTCGGCGCCCTTGGCCGTGGATTTGCCGATCCGTTCAACATGACCGCCCAGGTCGATCCTAAAGGCAATGTCAGAATCGGATGTCCCTCCGGATTCCGCCTGTTCTTGCTGCAGGCCGATGGTTCATACAAGTCCGGGCGAGGGGACTCAGCGGTGCTGACCCGCACCGCCGACGAGTATCGGCTCGAGGAGGCCGACGGCGTTGTGACGGTGTTCGGTGCCAGCGGCAAGATCGCTTATTTGGATCAGCCCAATGGTTTCCGAGTTACGTTGAACTATTCCGGAACCCGGTTGACAAGCTTCTCCAACTCGTATGGAGAGACCCTTGCCTATACCTACAATGCCCAGGGTCGCATTGCCAGTATGAAAGACAGCGAGGGACGCGTCACCGATCTCAAGTATGACACCAGCGGTGAGCACCTGGTATCCGTTACCGACGCTCACGGTGAAACCCATATTGACTATATTACCAACCAAGGGGCGGCGCGCGAACACGCCATTTCGAGCGTTGCCTTCCCGGATGGGCGGCACCTGTACTTCGAATACGACAGCGCCGGGCGGCTCACGAGCAAATATGGCGATCAAGGCGGGGCCAGGCTTAACTACGCCTATGATGATCAAAGTGGAGTGACCGTTACGGATGCCGCGGGCGGTTCCGCCACCTTCCGGTTTGATGATTGGTTGAGCATAGGCGAAATCCGGGACGCCCTTGGCAGAGTCCACCGATTGCAATGGGATAGCGAGGCGAATGCCAGGGAGATCATCGATCCCGACGGCAATTCACAGGCAATGACCTATGATGGCCAGGGTAACTTGACTCGCATCATCAACTGGCTTGGCCAGAGTTCAACTTTGGACTACAACGGCGCCAATAGCCTGGTTCGCTACTTCAATCCCGCCGGCAATACGGTCTCATTCAGCTATGACAAGGGCCGAAGTGTCACGGGTGTTCTTTATCCCGACCAAACCACGCTGGGTTTCACCCGCAATGGGGTCGGTGACCTGTTGGCCTGGACAAACCGGCGCGGCCAAACGGTGCGCTACTCGATTGATGCGCACGGCCAAGTCACGCATATCGAGTTCGCCAATGGGTCGCACCGGGACTTCACTTATGATAATCACCGCAACCTCGTCGCGGCCATAGACGAGACCGGAACAAACGCCTTTGCCTACGATGCCGCCGATCGTTTGATCAAAGCCACCACCCCGTCCCAACGTTCATTGAATTATAGCTATGATGCGTTCGGTCGCTGCACGCGACTTGCAACTGACGATGGTTTCGCCATTGACTACAGTTATGATGCAATCGGTCGTCTTTCCACCCTGAGCGACGGCTCCGGAGCCATGATTGTATCTTACACTTACGATCCCGCCGGCCGCTTGGCGCGGGAAGACAAGGGAAACGGGACCTACACCACTTACGAGTACGACTTGGCGGGCCAACTCCTTCACTTGGTCCACCATGCTCACGACGGATCGGTGATAAGCCGGTTCGATTACGCCTATGATAACACGGGACGACCAACTTCGGCCGCCACTCTCGAGGGCGCCTGGACCTACGCCTATGATGCCGCCGACCAATTGACCAACGCGGTCTTCACCTCAACCAACCCCGGCAGTGTTCCAAATCAAAACCTTTCTTTCGTCTATGACAGCGCGGGCAACCGGGTCCAAGTGGCGGCCAATGGGACCATTGACTCTTATCAAAGCGACAACATGGACCGTTACATCACCGCCGGGTCCAGCCGGTACTCTTATGATGCGGACGGCAACCTCGTTTCAATCACCGATTCCGCCGGTATTTCCACCTTCGCTTACGATGACTTCAACCGCTTGACCGGGGCAACTACACCCAACGGCAACTGGACCTACGAGTACGATGCCTTCGGTTTCTGCCGCGCCGCCATCCACAACGGGCAACGAACCGAATACGTCGTTGACCAGCGCATCCGGGGCGACGTGATCGGCGAATACGCCGTTGGCGCACCATCGGTCCATTATGCAAATGGGATCGGACCGGTTGCGCGGATCGAGTCGAGCGGTCCCACAGCGTATTACAACTATGACCTGATTGGCAACACCGCCCAACTCACCGGGCCCAACGGCGCCATTCTGAACCAGTATCGATACCGTCCCTTTGGCGAGAGAATCTCCGCCGAGGAAACCGTTCCGAATCCATTCGCCTATGCCGGTCGTTGGGGGGCGTCGACTGACGCTGCCGGCTTGATTCGGATGGGTGCCCGGTACTACCAGCCTGATGAAGGTCGATTTACCACGGAAGAACCGGTGGGAAGGCGCGGCCCTAACGCCTACGCTTACGCTTACAATTCACCCGTGCTTTACAATGATCCGACCGGTCTTGACGGCCAAAACGGATTCGTCAACTGGCTCATAGGTCTCATCCCCTTCAGTTCCACGTTTACGGGCATGCAAAATACCTGGAGCCTCGGCCAGGCCGGCCATGCTCAATACCAGGCGAACATCGATGCCTTGTGCGGCAATCCCAATGCGCCGCTCTACGGCGACAGCGTCAATGGCGGGCAAGTAGGGGGCTCGTATATGCCGGCGTTGAATTCCGCTGGACAAACCGTGTTCAATTCGCAGATGAACGTGGTCAACCAAGCCTTCAGTTCCGTTCAGGGCGCCCCTGATCAGTTTTCTCCGCTTGGCATAACCCAGACTGGAATTAGTAGCGGCTTGGATGCCATGAAGGATCATTACATGAACAACAAGAACAAGAAGCTGAAAAGAAAGGTCGGAGGCGGCGATGGGAAGGGGAATACGCCCGGCACACCGCCGGGATCCCCCGGCAATGGCCCCGGTGGCGGCGGCGGCAGCGGGAGCGGCGGTTCAAGCGATCCGAACGACCTGGTTGGGCCAATTGGGTATGGCGCGGAGCATTGGATTGGTGACGACCAGCTTATGCTTTACACCATCGACTTCGAAAACCTGCCCACAGTCAGCTTGCCGGCGCAATCGGTAACAGTCGACAATCAACTCGATCCGAATCTTGATTGGAACACCTTTGAATTGCAGCAGATCGGCTTTAACCAGTTGACCATTAACGTGCCGCCCGGCCTTCAGAGCTTTACCACCAACGTCAACGTGGCGACCGATCCAAACCCGGTCCGCGTAACTGTTGCATTCAATCCATTGACGGGCAAACTGAACGCACTCCTCGAGTCCATCGATCCAGTCACCGGCTTGCTGGTGCAGGATCCACTGGCCGGGTTTCTACCCCCCGACGATACGTTGATGCGCGGGCAGGGCTATATCACATACGTCATTCGCACCAAGTCCAATATCACCAGCGGTGCCAGAATCCGCAACCAGGCGAGCATTGTGTTCGACATCAATGACCCTCTTCTGACCCCGATCGCTACCAACACTGTCGATTCCGGTCTGCCATCGAGTTCCGTCGATGCCCTCCCGCAAGTGGTCACAAATACGGATTTCCTGGTGTCATGGTCGGGGTCAGACCCGGGTTCAGGCATTGCAGGCTACAGCGTTTATGTGTCTGCGGATAAGGGTCCATGGACGCTATGGCAGCTTGATACAACGAACAACTCACACCTATACACTGGCCTGCCAGGCCATTCTTATTCGTTCTACAGCATTGCCCGGGATTACGTGGGCTATGTCGAAGGGAAGACCCCCCATGCAGAGGCAAGCACGGTTGTTTCTGCAGACATTGTACCGGTCATCCACCCAACACTCTCGGGCGTTTCCGGCATAGACGGACGATTCCACCTCAGTTTCACCGGCAGCGGTAACTTGACCAATATCGTCGAGGTATCCACCAACCTCATCGATTGGGCCGAAGCAGTTGCGCTGTTCCGCGCCAATGGCGTTTTCGAGTTCGACGACTCCGCCCCCACGAACTATCCTGCCAGGTTCTATCGTGTGCGAGTCCAGAACCCATGACAGTTCGAGTAATGAAAGAGCGTGATTTAGGCAAAACGAAATACACGGGTATCCGCAAATGGTTTGTCGCGGCCGAAAAGAGCGGCGAATTCATCGGCATCCGCTATGGCCATCTTCGCCCGGAGGCGAAAGAACCTGAATGGCTTTACTACCGCCATACCGAGTTCGATGGGATCGGCGCCTTTGCCGAAATCCTGCGAAGCCGCGGTGTCGAGTTGGCCGCGCTGCCGCAGATCAAGTACTACCCAGCCTACTGCCCGATCGTGGCGGCGCTCAAGCATTGGCCGCGTTACTTCTCGCCGCGCCACCCCCTCAAGTGGATTTCCCTCGAACGCGACCCTAACGTGCCGGTTGCGGACTGTCCGCCTCCGGCGGTAGCCTGGCATGCGTTTGACGAGGCCATGACCTACCGAATCCGGATGGACTCACGCAATATGGGGGTCACGGTCAATACGTTCCTGCTGCATACCCTGGCCAAGGCAATGCGCCCATTCTTTGAAGACCAGTTAGCCCCCATGCCATGGATGATACCGGTGAACATGCGCGGAGGCGTCCGACAGTATCGCGACACCGACAACCATACCAGTTATGTGGCCGTCCGCGTGAATCCCGACGAGCCAATTGCCGAGGTTCACCGCAAGATAAGCAAAACACTCTCGCGGGGCGAGCACTGGGGCAATTGGCACGCCTTCAAAACGTCCCATTGCCTGACTCATCGCATGCGGGTCCGCCTGGTCGGCAAGGCCATCTCGCAATGGAACATCGGCGCCTTCTCGAACCTTGGGGAATGGGATGCCGACAAATGCATCACGCATCCCGATCTAGCCGGTGCCTGGTTGTTTGCCCCGCCCACGTTGCGAACGCAGATGGTGGGAACCGGTTGCGTCACATTCCAAGGCAGGCTAACCCTGACCGCCCAGGCACACCCGGAACTCACAACCAGCACCGCAACCGTCCAAGCCTGGATAAACAACTGGGTCGAGTGCATCCAAAGCAGTTTGGCCAGGTTCGCTCGTGAATTCTCCAACGTTTTGCCGGAGGCCCAGGCCCGTTAGAGCGTTTCCGGGACACCACGCTAGAATCTGAATCTAACCGCCAGGTTCAGCGCCTCATTGAATATATCGTAACTGCCATTCGCGGCAGGGTTGACTATGTCGTTCTTGACGTCCCGGTCGCCAAGGGCGAACTGGTAACCAATGCTCCAGTCCCAACGCTTGCCGCGATGCCCAAACCCAACCCCGCCCAGGTGCAGGTTGCTGTCCGGGATGATCGGATTGAACGTGCGGTCCGGTTCCGACTTCTGGCTGAAGATATAGCCCGTGCTGCAGAAATAACCCTTTCCCAATTGACGAGTCACGCCAAACTCATACATAAAACTCGAGGTTCCATCCAACAGGAAAACCTGGTCCCCGCCAAACGTCCCATGAAAAGGAATTTGATCCGCGTTGTCCCAATCCGTCCAGTCCAGGTCCACTTCCAGGTTCCAATTTGGCGTGGGCCGAAATGATACACCCCATGCCACAAATTGGGGGAAGGGAATCTCGGCCGTCGTGTCCGTGGATGGAGCATAAGGATAGGCCTCCGAATGGCCATCGTAATTCATGGTGGTCGAGTAATGGTATTTGGCCCCAAAAGCCCATTTCTCGTACGGTTGCCAAAACAAACCGGCATTGAACCCGGCGTCGAATGCGTCCCCGCTGTACATGAATAGGTCGTTAGGCGATAGGCCAATGCCACGCGTGAACTCGACCTGCGAGTAATTGATCGTCGGCCCAATGGCAAGCGACAGGCTCGGCAGTATCTTCCAGGCCACCACCGGATTCACTGTCCCATAAAGTAATGAACCCTTGACGGCAACCGTGCGCAACGGAGAGTAGTCCGGGTACTCGACGGATAGTCCATAGGGTATGTAGACGCCCAAACCAAATGATAGGGGAAGGTCCTTGAGGGAATATACATAGTAAAGCTGCGGCACCGGCTGAATGTCGGAGCTGTTCTTTACCTGTTCTCCGCTGGGCGAGTCGTAAGTTATGCCGACTTGAATGAGATAGAGACCCGCTTGCGCGGTTTGCCCCTGCAATTGCGTAATACCGGCCGGGTTGTAATAGATCGCCGACGGGTTGTCAGCCGTCGCCACAAACGCATTGCCTCGAGCAATCGCTTCCGGATCCTGGTTCGGAAGCCGATACCCAACTCCCGCGACGCGCGACGGCCAAAACGAGACAATTGCCAAAACAAGAATACATCCGCGGCTGGTTGATCGAAACCACCGCTTGACCGCATCCTTGATTCTCTTCGCAATTTTCATACTGTCCGGTTCTCGTCCCCGCTGGGTTAGTTGGGTAAAAATGGACGCGAACAATCCGTCAATCGCAACAGACCGTTTCCCGCCCGCGGCAATACAAAGCGACCAGGTATTGGCATCGGATTCATTTCCCGGCGATGCTGGCTTTAACCGATCCATAAGTCAACCAGGATTATTTCAGACCGCGTCTTTATCAGAACGAATGCATGATCCAAACCCGGCTCCTGGCAAAGAGCGCGGTATCGGTGTTATGGGCCGATCGGGACATTTTCGGCCCTAGCGCGAGAAAGGCATTATTACGAAGTCCATATAACAAACATTGTGCGAAAACATCCGGCGCAGGGTCAGCCCGGTTTTCCGGTCCGGCGGTTTCTATGGTTTTAATGCCTCCCTTCGCGAGACCCGCCTGTCCTCAGCGGTAGCCCCAACCAAATCGGCTGCCGATCGGCCAATAGATGAAACTGGCCTTTCCAATCACGTTTGTTCGAGGGAAATCGCCCCAGTAGCGCGAGTCATAACTGTTCATGGTGTTATCGCCCATCACCATGTAATGATCGGGTTGGACAGTGCGCACGACACTGGCGTCGTGGAACAATGGCGCAATCGTGATTGGGTACGGGTAGCGACTGGGGTCCTGCTGGTGCAACTGGAATTGAACGGCATCGCCGACAACCTCATTTACCTCGCCGAAGTAATGGTTGGGCCGGTACACGTGACCGAAGGTATAAAGGTTTTCAAAGTGCGGGGTTGCGGCGGTGAGCCGCACACCGTTTATCACCAGGTGGTTGTCGTCGCCAATGCTCACTCTTTCAGTTCCCAGGGCCACCATGCGCTTGATGTAAAAGGTGTCCTGGGGAAGGTCGTTGATTCCCTTGGTTTCGAATATGATGATTTCGCCGCGCTCGGGATGGCGGAAATTATAAGTGATGCGGTTGACGAACAGGTGGTCTCCGGCCGTGACCTTCATCTTGAGTATGTCTTCGCCTTTCCGAAACTCCTTACCATCAAACAAGTGTGAGTGACGAAAGAATTGCTCACCAGGAAACCAGACGGTGTAAACGGTATCGCCGACCGCAAACCGTTGGCGCGTGATCAAGGGGAAAACCCGCTGGGGCGAATCGTCGATGATTCGGAGCGTTCCGTCTTCCTTGGCGACAAAATGATAAAACGAGATTCCCCGAACCCAAGAATCAAACCAACGCGCGAAGAAACCCGGTACCTGAGCGTTGTGATCAGCGCGCAAATCCTCGTAAGTGATCCCGTATAGAGTCGGCTGCATGGAACCGGTCGGGATTTTCATCGGTTGCAGAAAAAAGGTGCGAATGCCCATGGCGACGGCGACGGCGACGAGGATGACCTCGACGTTTTCGCGCCAACCGGGATGCGGATAGGGCTTGAGCCATTGGTTGGCTATGGCTTCGTACTTTTCGACGGCCTCCAGGATGGTCTTTTTATCCGCCCCGGAATGGATGGTAACCAGCAGTTCATCGGAGGCCTGGGTGACAGCCTGGACTGCCTGGGACGATAATATGTCTCTTTGGGCGTTGAGGATGCGCTGCACATGCTTGCGCAATTCGGTGGCCTGGCGAAGGGTGCGCGAAAAAAACCAGCGTAAAATCATCATTGTGGGGAGTTGTCAGAGAGAATTGCCGATCAGGCTTTGAGCACTTCAATAAAGGCCTGCTGTGGAATATTGACCGACCCGATGGATTTCATCCGTTTTTTGCCTTCCTTCTGTTTTTCGAGCAATTTGCGTTTGCGGGTAATATCGCCGCCGTAGCACTTGGCCGTGACATCCTTGCGATAGGCGCGAACGGTTTCCCGCGCAACGACCTTGCCGCCGATGGCAGCCTGGATCGCCACCTGGAATTGCTGGTGCGGGATGACTTCCTTCAATTTCGCCGCCAGGGTGCGTCCGCGCGCCTCCGCCTTGTCGCGATGAACAATGCAGGAGAAGGCATCGACCGGTTCCCCATTGACCAGCAGATCCAATTTCACCATATCCGATTCCTGGTAGCCGGCATTCTGGTAGTCCATTGAACCGTATCCGCGGGTTATGCTTTTGATGCGATCATGGAAATCGATGAGGATTTCATTTAGCGGCAACCGGCAGGTCAGCATGACACGGCGCGTATCCAGGGTCTCGGTATGCTCGATGGCGCCTCGCTTTTCCATGATCAGACTCATCATGTCGCCAATGTTTTCATTGGGGCTTATGACGAAGGCCTTGACAGTCGGCTCTTCAATTTTTTGGACATAGGTTGTCTCGGGCAAAAAGGCCGGGTTGTCAATGAGCTTGCATTGGCCATCGGTCATGGTGATGCGATAGACCACACTCGGATAAGTGGCGATGATGTCCATCCCGTATTCGCGCCGGAGCCGTTCCTGGACAATTTCCAGGTGCAACAGTCCGAGGAATCCGCAACGAAATCCGAATCCCAACGCGATCGAGCTCTCCTGCTGATAGACAAAGGCGGGGTCGTTCAACTGGAGTTTTGCCAGGCTGGTCTTCAGGTGTTCATAATCAGCCGTGTTGATCGGATAAAGTCCGCTGAACACCATCGGATGGGTTTCCTGAAAACCGGGCAAGGCCGGTGCCGGATTCCGCGCCTCGGTCAACGTATCGCCCATTTTGACGTCCAACGGGCTTTTGATGTTGGCGGTGAAATAACCCGTCTCCCCTACCCCGAGTTTCTCGCGAACGTAAGGCTTGGGATTGAAGCCGCCGACTTCTTTGACCTCGACGGTCTTGTTCGAGTGCAGCAATCGGACTTGCATTCCCGCGCTCAGTTCACCGTTAAAGACGCGCACCAGGTTGACGACCCCTTTGAAGGTATCAAAATACGAATCAAAGCCCAGGGCCTGCAAGGACATCCTGCCGGTCGCTTTCGGCGGCGGAATCCGCGCCACGATGGCTTCGAGGATTTCGTCGA
Source organism: Candidatus Omnitrophota bacterium (assembly GCA_023473405.1). Lineage (GTDB taxonomy): Bacteria > Verrucomicrobiota > Verrucomicrobiia > Limisphaerales > UBA1319 > JAMCZD01. The sequence goes on along the minus strand of JAMCZD010000253.1, from coordinate 148 downwards.
TGCCGATACCTTCTTTGGCGCTGGCCAGCACTGCGGAATCGGCAGGAATGGCGAGGATATCCTCCAACTGCGTCTTGGTTAATGCAATATTGGCATGAGGCAGATCGATCTTGTTGATCACGGCGATGATCTCGTCTTTTGTTTCGAA
>JAMCZD010000025.1 GCA_023473405.1 Candidatus Omnitrophota bacterium | reverse complement strand
ATGTCAGTTGGCTGAAGACGTTCGCCTGTTTGCGAATGTGACCCTTTATCCGCAGACCCGCATAGGCGCCCGGGTGCGGATTCATTCGGGGGCGGTTATAGGGGCCGACGGCTATGGTTATGTGTTTGATGCGGGGGCGCACCACAAGGTCCCGCAAGTCGGTTATGTGATCATCCACGAGGATGTCGAGGTGGGAGCCAACGTCACCATTGACCGGGGCACGCTCGAACCAACGGTTATCGGCAAGGGGACAAAAATCGACAACTTGGTCCAGATCGCGCACAATGTTATCGTGGGCGAGCATTGCCTCCTGGTGGCCCAGGTGGGGATTGCCGGCAGCACGCGATTGGGCAATTTCGTGACGCTGGCTGGCCAGGTGGGTCTGGCCGGTCATCTGAAGCTGGGCGACCGTGTGACAGTGGCCGCCAAGTCCGGCGTGATGAACGACATCGGCGATGGCGAGAAATGGATGGGCATTCCCGCACGGCCGGACCGTCAAATGAAACGCCAATTGATCGCCGCCCAACAACTGCCGGATTTGTTGCGCCGGGTCCAGGCATTGGAGAGGCGATTGGCGGAGATCGATAAATGACTATTGACTTCGACGAATTGTTTGTTAGGTTTTCGGCTCTTTAGATTGCAGTTTTCATGAAAACGTATCTGCCAAAAATTGATTTGCAGGAGCGTCGCTGGCATTTGGTCAACGCGGATGGCGCCGTGCTTGGCCGCCTGGCGGTCCAGATTACCAACCTCTTGCGGGGCCGCGACAAAGCCATCTACACGCCGCACCTGGATGCGGGTGATTTCGTGGTGGTGATTAATGCCGAGAAAGTCGTCGTGACCGGCAAGAAGGAAAGGGAAAAGCTATACATGTCCTATTCCGGGTGGAAAGGCGGCGAGAAATACCGGTCGGTGGCCCAGATTCGAGCCAGGTATCCGGAAAAGCTGATCGCGCATGCGGTTGCCGGCATGATGCCCAAGAACCGATTGGGCCGGAAACTGTTAACCAAGCTCAAAGTGTACAAGGGCAGCGCGCATCCGCACCAGGCCCAAAACCCGGCGCCGCTGACCGCGGCCAATTGATCTGAATTATGGAAGAATCTAAGGTTCAGGAATTTCTCGGGACCGGCCGCCGCAAGACGGCGGTGGCGCGAGTTCGTTTAGCCCAGGGATCGGGCAAGGTTTTGGTGAACGGCCGGCCGTTGGAGAACTACTTCCTGGTCGAGGACTTGCGTGCCGTGGTGGTTCAACCACTGGCCCGCACCGAAAACCTGGCCAAATTCGACGTCCGCGTAAATGTAAAAGGGGGCGGCCCCAGTGGCCAAGCCGAGGCAGTTCGCCACGGCATCGCCCGCGCGTTGCTGGTGGCGGATATAAATTTGCGGCCCATCCTGAAGGCTGAAGGGTTCTTAACCCGCGACCCGCGCATGCGCGAGCGCAAGAAATACGGCCAACCCGGGGCGCGCAAACGCTTCCAATACAGCAAGCGATAATTCCATCGCGAGCTTGGCCCGCCAAGTTCGAGCCGCTTGCTGATTCTTCAGGCCATGACTGAAAATCGACGAGTCAAAACGGCTATCGTCGGCGCTTCTGGCTATTCCGGTGAGGAACTGCTGCGGCTCTTGCTCGTCCATCCCGGCGTCGAGTTGAGCGTCATAACCTCGAGGCAATTCGCCGGCCAACCTCTGGGTCAAGTCTTTCCCAGGTTCGCGCATTATCCCCAGGCACGGGGTTTGAACTTCGTCGAGCCTGAGCCGGCCCTGATTGCCCGGGGCGCCCGAATGGTCTTTTTGGCCCTGCCGCACGGGGTGGCGGCCGAACTGGCAATGCCGCTCCTGGACGCCGGCTGCCGGATCATTGATTTAAGCGCCGATTTCCGACTGAAAAGCGACGCCGTTTACCGGGAGTTCTACGGGCATCCGCACCCAGCCCCGCGTCTCTTGGAGAGATCGGTCTATGGATTGCCGGAGCGGTATCGAGCCTCGATTCAAACCGCCGATTTGGTGGCTTCACCGGGATGTTATCCCACCAGCATCCTGCTTCCCGTTCTGCCCTTGGTCCAGGCGCGCTTGGTGCGTCCCGACGCAATTGTCGCCAATTCACTAAGCGGAGTTAGCGGAGCGGGGCGGAAGGTGGAACTCGATTATCTGTTCGTGGAATGCCACGAGAGCATGCGCCCTTACGGGGTGCCGAAACACCGTCATCTGTCCGAGATCGAGCAAGAGATCAGCAACGCCGCCGGCCAGCCCGTCTTCATCCAGTTCATTCCGCATTTGGTTCCGGTGAATCGCGGGATTCTCACCACCCTATGCCTGACGCCCCAACCGGTCTTGCCCGATGCAGACGCCCGGAACCGGTTTAACGATCAAGTTGCCGAGTGTTACCGGGATGCCTACGGCCATGAACCATTTGTGCGGTTGCTGTCCGGCAAGTCACTCCCGGACACCAAAAACGTTAACGGATCGAACGTTATCGAAATAGCCTGGCGGCTGGATGCCCGCACCGGGCAACTCCTGATCATGAGCGCCCTGGACAACCTCGTCAAAGGCGCCGGGGGCCAAGCCGTGCAGAGCTTCAACCTGATGAACGGTCTGCCTGAGACGGCGGGGCTTCTCTAGGGTCATCCGCGCTCCATTTCCCCGGTCCCCAAAGTGCCGTCGCCGCTTCGCTCTGCCGTCGCACTCCACACTCCACGCTCCCCACACTCCACGCTCCCTACGCTTCACGCTCCTTACGCTCCCACGGGCGATAAGGGCATCCGCACTCCGTCGGTGTAATTGGTCCTTTTCAATTCGACATTATTCTAATTTGTGGTTTAGTCGCCTCCCGATGAAATTATTGGTGATTGGTTCCGGCGGACGCGAACATGCGTTGGTATGGAAGCTGGCGCAATCGCCGCATGCGACGCGGATTTGGTGTGCGCCTGGCAATGCCGGCATCGCGGAGGAACGACTGGCGAGCAACGCGAGCATCGTCGAGTGTGTCTCATTGTCGGCGGAAGATTTGCCCGGCTTGCTCCAGTTCGCCGAGGAAAGGCGCCCGGATTTGACGGTTGTTGGCCCGGACAATCCGCTGGGAATGGGCATTGTGGATTTGTTTGAACGGCATGGGCGCCGGATTTGGGGACCGAATCAAAAGGCAGCCCAATTCGAGGCCTCAAAGGTATTTGCCCAGCGGTTCATGGACAAATACGGCATCCCAACCGCGCGTGCATCGGCTTTCGCGGATGTTAAACCGGCCAAGGCATTTGCCGAGACGTTGGGCGGTCGATGCGCGGTAAAGGCGGATGGATTGGCTTTGGGCAAGGGAGTGTTGGTTTGCCGGAATCTGACCGAGGCGAATCAAGCCATCGACAAGATGCTCGTGAACGGTATTTTCGGTCCGGCGGGCAAAAGAATCGTTATCCAAGAACTCCTCGAAGGGGTGGAGGTGTCATTGCACGCATTGTGCGACGGGCAGGTATTCAGATTGTTTCCGGCTTCCCAGGACCATAAGCGGGCCTTTGATGACGACTGCGGACCCAACACGGGCGGCATGGGAACCTTTTCACCCGTGCCATTCTTGAGCGAGGCGGAATTGAAACGGATAAGCCGGCTTATTATGGAGCCTTGGTTGAAAGGCTGCGCGGCGGAAGGAATAATGTACCGGGGAATCCTTTATCCGGGAATCATGCTGACCGACTCCGGCCCCAAGGTATTGGAATACAACGCGCGGTTCGGGGACCCGGAAACGCAGGTCTATTTGCCGAGGCTCAAAAATGATCTGGTCGAATTGTTGGAATCAAGCATCAGCGGAACGCTTGACCGGCACGAATTAAAATGGAAATTGGGAACGGCAGTATGCGTCGTGATGGCCTCGGGCGGTTACCCTGGCAGTTACGCGAAAGGGAAAGTAATCACGGGTCTGGCGGAGGTGGCCAGTTGGCCTAATACCAAGGTGTTTCACGCCGGAACAGCACGCCTGGCAGACCAAATCGTCACCCATGGAGGCCGCGTGCTCGGTGTAACTGCGTGGGCGGAAAACCTGGCGGCAGCCCGGCAAGCGGCTTACCACGCCGTGGACAAGATTAGATTCGACGCGGCGCACTTTAGACGTGATATTGGCGCCAAGGCAATTTTAGCATGAAGGCATTCAACATTCTTATATTGGGCGCGTTCGCGTGCGCGCTGTCGGTTTGGTCAGAGCAGTCCGGGGCGGCAGAGACAAATCAATGCCCCAATTTCCAGGAGGTTTATGACACCGTCCGCGCCCATTTGGTCGGGGCCGACCAGGCCAACTTGAATCAGGCGGCTGTCCAGGGTTTTCTCGATCAATTGAAACCGGAGGTGAGCCTGGTTACTCCCGGCACTCGAACCACTCCTCCTGAAGGCCCTTTGTTGACCAAAACGCGGGTATTCGATTCGGCGTATGCCTATTTGCGGGTGAATCGAGTTGGAACGGGTTTGGGGGATGACATCACCAAGGTCCTGCGTGAGCTGAAAGGCACGAACAATCTGAACGGGCTGGTTATCGATCTGCGTTTCGCCGGCGGCCAGGATTATGCCGCCGCCGCCGCCGCCGCCGACCCGTTTGTGACCAAGGACCAGCCCCTGTTAACCTGGGGAACTACCACCGCGCGATCATCGGCCAAGACCAACGCCGTTACCTTGCCTGTTGTTGTCCTGATGAACCATGAAACCACCGGCGCCGCCGAGGCACTCGCGGGCATCCTGAGAGAAACCGACGTGGCGCTGTTGATCGGTGCCCCTACGGCCGGTCAAGCCACTGCCTTCCAGGAATTCCCGTTGCGTGATGGGCAAATTCTCCGCATCGCCACAGCCGCGGTAAAACTGGGAAACGGCCAGCCTTTATCGTTGCAAGGTTTGACGCCCGATATAAAAGTCACGGTAAATGCCCAGGACGAAAGGGCCTACTTCGCCAACCCATATATGGCGATTCACAAGGACCTGGCCTTGCTGAAAGAAGGTGATCTCCTGGGCGACGCCAACACCACCAACTCCCCGCCACGCCGACGCATCAATGAAGCCGAACTGGTTCGCATGCAGAAGGAAGGCCTGAATCCAGAGGAAGAACTCGCCGCGCCTCCGCCCACATCGAGCGAAACCCCAAAACCAACCGTCCAAGACCCGGCTCTGGCACGCGCCTTGGACCTGCTAAAGGGTCTCGCAGTGGTAAATCGCTTGCGACAACCGTGATTTATACCATTGACTTTTGCCCGTCCAATCCCATTGTTAAGCTCGAAAGCAAGTCAGCAACCCCTCGCCTGGGTGTACTCATGAAGACTGTCCTATTTGTTTGTACTGGTAATCTCTGTCGCAGCCCCATGGCTGAAGCCTTGTTCCGCGAAGCTGTCAAGGAGCGCGGTGAATACCGCGTGCTCTCGGCCGGAGTCGGCGCCGTCGACGGCCAACCGCCCAGCCCGCTCGCAATCCAGGTAATGAAAGAGTTGGGCATCGATATCTCGAACCAGCAAAGCCGGCAGATCACCCGCGAGATGGTCCAGAACTCCGATTATGTCTTCGGCATGACACACGGCCACGTGGATGCCATCACCCTGCTCTACCCGCAAGCGACCGAGAAGACGTTCTTATTGCGCGAGTTTGAAGAAAACCTCCGGCCGTATGAAAAAGATATTGCTGATCCTATCGGAAGCACATACGAGACGTATGTCCATTGCCGGGACCAAATCCGAAACGCAATACCATTTATGCTAAATTTTATCGAACAAAGCACCACTGTGTCGGCGGCTGACCAAGCTGGCGCCAGGGTCAAGACAATCGCCATCGGGGCGGACCACCGGGGTTACGAACTGAAGGAGGCGCTCAAGGGCTACCTCCAGGCCAAAGGCCTGCGGCTCGTCGATTGCGGCGCGCACTCGCCCGCCGCCGCGGATTATCCGGACATTGCCCAAGGGGTTGCCGAATGGATAGTCGGCGAGAAATGCGACCTGGGTTTATTGGTTTGTCTTACGGGCTTGGGGATGACCATGGCGGCCAACAAGTGTCCCGGCGTGCGTGCGGCCCTGGCTCTTGATGAACAGATGGCCGTCATGGCCCGGCAGCATAACAACACCAATGTCCTTTGCCTGTCCGCCCAGTATACAAGCCCGGACCGGGCCAAGGGAATTGTCGATGCCTTTCTGGGCGCGCAGTTCGAGGGCGGAAGGCATGCGCGCCGGCTAAGCAAGCTCGAGAGCGCGGCTTCATGGCTTCGCTGGCAATTGAAGGGAGTGGACCCTGAGATTGGCGAGGTGATCGCCCAAGAACGACAGCGCCAGCAGGAAAATATTGAACTGATTGCCAGCGAAAACTTCACCAGCCCCGCGGTCATGGCCGCTCAGGGATCGGTGCTGACCAACAAATACGCCGAGGGCTATCCCCACAAACGCTGGTATGGCGGTTGCGAGTTTGTGGACCAGGCGGAGCAACTGGCCATCGACCGTGCCAAAAAGCTCTTCGGGGCCGAGCATGCCAATGTGCAACCGCACTCGGGCAGCGCCGCCAACATGATCGTTTACTTCGCCTTTCTCAAACCGGGCGACCGAATTCTGACAATGAACCTCACGCACGGCGGGCATCTCACCCACGGACACTCCGCCAATTTCTCCGGTCGATTCTTTCAGGTGTCGCACTACGGGGTTCGTGCCGGGGATGAGGTCATTGACTATGATGAGCTGGCGAAATTGGCGCGGGAGTGCCGGCCCAGGATGATCACTGTGGGCGCCAGCGCCTATCCACGGACCATCGACTTCAAGCGGATGGGCGAGATTGCGCGTGAGGTTGGGGCATACCTGCTGGCCGATATCGCGCATATAGCCGGATTGGTGGCAACCGGCTTGCATCCCAGCCCGGTGGGACACGCCGACTTTGTCACGACCACCACCCACAAAACCTTGCGCGGACCGCGCGGCGGGCTAATCCTTTGCGCCGAAAAATATGCCAAGGAAATCGACTCACAGACATTTCCCGGCGTCCAAGGCGGGCCGTTGATGCACGTGATCGCCGCCAAGGCAGTCTGCTTGCATGAGGCGCTGCAACCCGAATTTCGCACCTATCAGCAGCAAATCATTCGAAACGCGCAGACGCTGGCCGAAGGGATGCAGCACAATAACTTCCGGCTGGTCAGCGGCGGCACCGACAATCACTTGATGCTGGTGGACGTGGGAATGCGCGGTTTAACGGGCAAGGAATGCCAGACCGCCCTCGACTTGGCTGGAATCACCGTAAATAAGAACACCATCCCTTTCGAGACGCGCTCTCCTTTCCAAGCCAGCGGCATCCGCCTCGGCACACCGGCCGTAACCACCCGCGGAATGAAGGAACCGGAAATGGCCGCCATCGCGGACATGATCAGCGAAGTGCTATTGGACGTGAAAAATGTTGACACGGCGAAAGCCGTACGCCAACGTGTTCGTGAGTTAACCGCAAGTTTTCCCTTGCCGTATTAGTTGAATTTATAAAATCCGTTCGGCGTTGCCCGCTTTTACCTTGGAACCTGAATGAAATCGGCCCAGCAAGAGCGAACCCACCACGAACGGCGTTAATTACTTCCACGGAGTTTGGAAGTATGATTGTTTGCCAAGCATCCTAATTTGTTATCGTTATGCCTAGAGTCGCTAAGAAACCACCGAAATCGAAGAATTCGACCGAGGCCCGGCCCAAGACCGAGGAAACGACCGACGTGGCAACCCTGGCCGGGGGCAATCCCACCGAGACACCGAGCAACGGCGCTTCCCCGCGCAAGATCAAACGCATTCGGCGCAATTCGACCTCGACGCGATCGAACGCCCAGGCTGAACTCGCCTTGCCCAACAACGACAAAGTCCCTGCCGAACCCCTCGTCAAGGACAATTCGGTGCCGGAGCCGCCGATTTCACCTCCGCCAACGGGTTTACCCGTCGAGGAAGAAGAAGAAGTGGTTCCGCCTCCCAGCCCGGAGGCCGTCGCCAATGCCATCAACATCAGCCAGTTGCAGGCTCTGTCCATGGCCGATCTCAACCAGATGGCGAAGGAATTCGGCATCGAGAACTTCGGCACGCTGAAGAAACACGAAATCATCTTCCAGATTCTGCAGAAAAACGCCGAACGCAGCGGCATCCTGTTCTCCGAAGGCGTCCTGGAGGTGTTGCCGGACGGGTTTGGCTTTTTGCGATCACAAAGCTTCAATTATCTCCCTTGCCCGGAGGACATCTACGTATCGCCATCGCAGATTCGCCGGTTCAACCTGCAAACCGGGAACCTTGTGGCCGGCCAAATTCGTCCGCCGAAAGACAAGGAACGCTTCTTTGCCCTGCTGAAGATCGAGGCGGTGGACAAGGAAGATCCGGATAAGGCCAAAGACAAGACGCACTTTGACAACCTGACTCCGCTGTTCCCCAACAAACGGTTCATCCTGGAAACCGTTGCCGACGAGTTGTCCACTCGCGTTCTCGACCTGGTATGCCCCATCGGCAAAGGCACCCGCGGGTTGATCGTGGCCCCGCCCCGCACCGGAAAGACCGTCCTGATGCAGAAACTGGCCAATGCAATCCTCAAAAACAACCCGGAGTCATACCTCTTCATCCTGCTGATCGATGAGCGGCCGGAGGAGGTGACAGACATGGAACGTTCCTGCAAACCCGCGGAGGTCATTAGCTCGACCTTCGACGAACCACCGGAACGTCATATCCAGGTGGCCGAAATGGTGATCGAAAAGGCCAAACGCATGGTCGAGCATAAACGCGACGTCGTCATCCTGCTCGATTCCATCACCCGCCTCGCCCGCGCTTACAATACCGTGCAGCCGCACTCGGGCAAAATCCTCTCCGGCGGCGTCGATGCCAACGCCTTGCACAAACCCAAACGATTCTTCGGCGCCGCACGCAATATCGAGGAAGGCGGTTCGCTCACGATTATTGCCACTGCCTTGATCGATACCGGCTCCCGCATGGACGAAGTCATCTTCGAAGAGTTCAAAGGCACCGGGAATATGGAGGTCAACCTCGACCGCCATCTCGTCGAACGCCGAATCTTCCCCACCGTCAACATCGAGCTGTCCGGAACCCGTAAAGAGGAACTGCTCTATCACCCCGATGAATACAGCCGCATCGTCATGTTGCGTCGCGCCCTGACGGGTGTCCCCCCGGTCGAGGCAATGGAGCTCCTGCTTAAGAAATTAAAGCAGACCCGAAGCAATATCGAGTTCCTGCTCTCCATGAACCTCACCGCCGCCTGAGCTACGCCCTTGGAGTGCGGTGGCAGGCAAAGCGCCGTCGCACTCCACACGCCTCACGTTTCACTTTTTACGTTTCACGCTCCACGCTCCACGCTCCTGACGTTTCATCGACTTCTACGACTCCGGACTCCGGCTAAGCTCCACGCATTTCCGCGCGCAGTAACCGGTGATGACCCGGCGCAACCAGGCGAATCGGCCCTCCGCCAAAGCGGCGCGCATTCCGCTTTCCAGGTCATCCATGCCGGGTATGAACTTTCCCGATTGGCGCACCTTGTCGAACGAAGCCAAGGCCCTTCGCGCTTCGTCGGTGAGCCGTTCGACCACGAGCGGCGGCGGGGTTGCGCTGAATCCGATTAGCCGGACATCGGTATCGGCGGCGAACGACCGCAATTCATAGGGTCCCAAGATCAGCACCCATTCCGGGGGTGCCACGAGCGGCTTGCCGGTGGCCAGGTCCCGCAAGCCCGTCGGGGCGTGGCTAAACGTCAAGCGGACCTCGACCGGGTAATACTCGCGGTTGACGGCGTAGAAATATTGCGCTTGTGCCCGGCGCAGCGAGCGCACCGCCACGGGATCGGTGGTTTTGCCGACCGTATCGAATTTCTGTCGTGGGAGGGCCCGGTAAGCGCGGGCGAACCGGGCGATGAGTTCGCTGTGAGCCTTGTCCAGGAACAAACCGCCTCGAGTGATGCGGCAGGCGTCCATGTCGGCCAGGGCTTCGACGTAGGGTTCCATGAAATGAATCCCGGCCGGAAACCCCGGCGTGATCCGCAATTGCGAATCCCACCAGAATCCATCCTTCGGGTATTCGGAATTCAGGCGCAAAATGCCCTCGGCCGGTTTGCCGTCCATGAACTTGACCTTGGCCAGATTCGGGTCGCCGGCTTCGGGCTGGAACCAGACATGTTTGCCCCAGGCCTCGACCCAGCAGTTGAAGATGAAAGCTCCCGGCCGCGGGTGTGCGTGAAAGGCATCGATGGTTTGTTGGTCCAGGAAATCGAAGTCCCGATACATGGTTGTTTCGCTGACAGGGAGGTTAACGCCACCCGCCGGGTTGCTGCCGTGACCGCCGCGGTCCCTCGAGTTGCCCATACCGCGGTCCACCTCCAGGCCCGGTTCATCATCAAACAACGTCAAGTCGATGCCGGCGTCGCGAAAGAGTTCGTGCATATCGCGCCGGGCATGCAACTGGAGCGCGGGACGGGCGGGGCCACCCAGGGTGTTGGTGACCATCGTCTCATCCCAGAGCGTCACCGTAACGCGCAGATCGGGACGCGCGCCGGCCAGGGCGCGATGAATGTCCCCAAACAAGGCGCGAATCTTGCGACACCGCCAGGCGACCCAGGCGGGCCGGCAGACGAAGGTGAGGTACTCATAGCGTTGCGCAAATCGATCCGGCGCCTTCGGATTAACGGGGACGGCAATGCCCGTTTCGCGTTCGAACAACGCGATCGAGTAGTCGTCATAGCCCGCATGAATCGAGCCAAACCACGGCATCGCGGAGGCGAACATGTTGAAGGAAATACCCTTGAACGCCGGGTATCTCCCGTATCGCTCGCCGATCTCCTCGACGAACCGCAGGATGGCCTCCCGGACCACCGGGTGCAATGGATTGAACATCGGCGCAGTATGGCTACCTGGGGCGTGCCTTTCGCCATAAACGTTTTGAGGCAGTGCGCTCCCCGGATCGGATGGTCCCATTTTTTTCAGGTTTTCGGCGATGACATTGAAATTGCGGGCGTTATAGATGGGAGTCCAGTCGTTGGTGCTGGATTGGACCTGGTTGTTCCACATCATGTTGTTGAAGGTTTCTTTGCCCGACCGGATGGACTCGAGGTCGATGTTCATTCGCTCGAGCAAGGTGCCGAGCCGCATCAGGGTCAGCGCGCCTTGAAATGACAGCCCTTCATTGTCAAACCGCTCGAGCAGCTTCGCATACCAGTCCGCCGGATGCGTCGTCCAGCGCGAATACTGCTTGCGATCGCCGGCAACAACCATGTCGAATCCATCGGCCGGCTCGCATTCGCACGGGAACTGTGGACCGTGATACCATGCCATGGGATAGACCAGCAGGCCTTGTCCCGTGTAACGCGCATATTGGACAACCCGGTCCATCCATTCGTCGCGGTTCGAGGCTCCTTCGCTGACACCGGTTCCGCATGGGTCTTCGTACTGAATCCCCAATTCCCGGTGTCCGTCATCTCCCGGATCGCCCGGCAGTTCGAGGGCCGGCAGGCTGCCCAATTCATGAATCTCGATACTCGCCGCCGCGGCGGGTTCGCCTTCGCCCCAGGTCATGAAAGTAATGCTGCAATCCTCCCACCGCGGCCAAAAGACCTGGCGCATTTCGAGCATCTTGCCGCTAAGCGGTTGCGCCCAATCGGTAAACACGCCCGTCGTCAGATCGTAGGTCGTCCCATCCATGATGCACATATAGCGCCGCTTGTCGTCGGGAAATCGAATCACCGCCACGTGCGGCTGCCCGATCTTATTAATGCGAAACCGGTAGCCAAACCGCGACGCCGGCTTGCCTTCAGCCTCGCGATACCGCCCCGCCCCGGCCTCGACGACCTGGGTTGTGCCGTAAGCGAAGTAACGGTCCGGGCCCAAATCCCGGGTGCAATCGATGCGGTCAATCAGCCGGCTCTCAGTGGGAATTGAAGCCGACAAGAGACCAGTGCCGGCACCCGAGACCAGCCCGGCGGCAACGCTCACGGTTGTGCCTAGAAAATCACGTCGTGAAATTTTTTCGCTCATCACATTAATGCTTTTTGGGAGTTCTTACTTTACCGTCCAAAGACTCGGGCAAGCCCGAGAGGTTTGGCAAGCTCAATTGCTGGTGAGGCAGACCGACGGTCTGCCCGTTCACGGAGCCTCTGGCTCCGAGTTCTTGGGAACGTCGAGACTCCGGGCCAGAGATCGGGCGACCGGCAGACCGGATGTCTGCCCACGATGGATTAGCCACATTTACTTTTTGAAAGTACACTGGCACCCGTTTACACTCGATTCCCGTCAGACAATGCACACCGGCGAATCCGCACCTGCCCAGCCTGTCCTGGTCCGAATGACCGGGATTACGAAACGTTTTGGCAATGTCACCGTGCTGCACGGCGTCGACCTCGAGATACGCCAGGGCGAAGTCCTGATCCTGGCGGGCGAAAACGGGGCTGGCAAAAGCACCCTGATCAAGATACTGGGAGGCGTTTACTCCGATTTCGAGGGCGAAATCACGATCGGCCAACGGCCCGCGCGGCCCCGCTCGCCGCTCGAAGCCAACGCGCTCGGCATCGCGGTCATCTACCAGGAGCTGTCCCTCGTTCCTTCAATGACCGTCGCCGACAATATTTTCCTGGGCCGCTCCCTGACCCGAGCGGGTTTCATGGACGACCGCAGCCAGTGCGCCCAGGCCCAGCAACTGCTGGACCAATTGGGGATCGACATCGATGTCAATCTAACCGTCGAACAATTGCCCATCGGCAGCCAGCAACTGACCGAGATCGCCAAGGCCCTCGCCCAAAAAGCCAACGTCATCGTCATGGATGAACCCACCTCTTCCCTCAACGCACCCGAGGTGGAAAAACTGTTCGGCTTGATACGAGACTTGAAAAAGCGCGGATGCGGGATCGTATACATCACCCACAAGCTCGAGGAAATCAAACGCATCGGCGATCGCATCACCGTCCTGCGGGATGGACAGCATATTGCGTCTGCGCCCGCCTCGACTGTGTCAACCGCTCAACTCCTCCAGTGGATGGTCGGCCGCCAAATCGAAGAACAATTCCCCCACCACCAGGCCAAGCCGGGCAACGTCCGCCTCGAACTCGAGAATTTCAGCGTGCCCCATCCTGACGGCAGCGGACGCAATGCCGTCGAAGGCGTGTCGCTCGTTGTGCATGCCGGAGAAATTCTGGGATTTGCCGGACTGCAAGGCTCCGGTGCCAGCGAGCTGTTCCTGGGCCTGTTCGGCGCACGCGGAAGCAGCACCGGCGGACAAGTCCGTCTGAACGGCCAGCCCCTATCCATCCGCTCACCGCGCCGGGCCATTGATCATGGGATCGCCTTGCTGACAAATGACCGCAAAACCACAGGCCTGGTCCTCCCCTTGTCAATTGTCGCCAACACCACCCTGGCAGATTTGCCCCGCTTGTCCCCGTGGGGCTGGCGCCGATCTCAGCGCGAAATCAAGGCCACCGGCAACCTGGCCCAAACCCTCTCGCTCCGCGCCGCCTCGCTCGAGATGGAAGTGGGACTGCTCTCCGGGGGCAACCAGCAAAAGACCGCCCTGGCCAAGTGGCTCCAAACCGGACCGCAACTGTTGTTGCTCGACGAACCCACGCGCGGCGTCGATATCGGCGCCAAAC
>JAMCZD010000159.1 GCA_023473405.1 Candidatus Omnitrophota bacterium | reverse complement strand
TAAGTCACGGGAAAGCATGCCATGTTCGACGATCGAGGTCACGGGAGATTTCGATGGAAGTAAAAGCGATGGAACAGGCGTTTGCGATTCGAGAGCAAGTACCAAAAGATGAAGATATTGAGAATCAGGATGCCCAGTACGGTCAGTGATAACCGGTGCATGAACAGGTCGTAGAGTTCAATGGGGATGAAAAAGGCCGATTCGCTGATTCCCATCCAACCAGCCCAACTAAACCGGAGGATCAACCCGATGGCTTCGGCCAGTGAGAACAAGCTGTAAAACAGGGTCAGGGAGGCAGCCCACAGGACATTGGTTTGGGTGATTTTATCGATGTGCGCCGCCAGGAAAATGAAGAATTGGCGTTCCGGATTCAGGTGCAGCCATTGCAGCAGGTTCCGAAAGTCCTCCGGCAAATCGTTGTTGGAAAAACTAAAAGCCACCACTGCCAGGGCAAGGAAGATAAGGCCCTTGGCTAATTTGATGAAGATTATACCGGAGAGTGCCGGGGCGCTGGTTCTGGCGGAGGCGGTCCGGGGTACCAACGCGATGGATGGGGTCTCTGGCATCTTAACGAAGTCTCTCGAGCAGCAAGGGCACCAATTCGTTTATGTGGATGCGGACCTGTTGCATGCTGTCGCGGTCGCGGAGGGTGACGGTGTCGCGCCACTCCGGCCTTTCGCCGAGCGTATCAAAATCGATGGTCACGCCAAACGGGGTGCCGGCCTCGTCTTGCCGTCGATAGCGGCGCCCGATAGCGCCGGTCTCATCATAAAACACGGTCATGTGCGGCCGCAGCAGGTCGCGCACGGCTTGCGCCTTTTGCACCAGTTCCGGCCGGTTTTTTAAAAGGGGAAACACACCTGCCTTGATCGGTGCCACGCGCGGATGAAACTTCATCACCACCCGGGTGTCGGTCTTGCCTTTTTCATCCGGCACCATTTCCTCGGTGTAAGCGCGGCAGATGAGGGCCAACACCAGCCGGTCCACCCCGGCGCTGGGCTCGATCACGTGCGGCATATAGCGCGCTTTGGCTTCTTCATCAAAGTATTCCATCGGTTTGCCGCTGAATTTCTGGTGCTGGGAGAGGTCAAAATTGCCGCGCGCAGCGATCCCTTCGAGTTCCTCGGTTCCGAAGGGGAATTTGAAAAGAATATCAACGGTGGCCTTGGCGTAGTGGGCCAATTCATCGGGTTTTTGCCAGTGGAAATCGAGGGAATCGCGGCTCAAGCCAATGCTTTCGTACCATTCGACGCGTTTGTTGACCCAATAGCGATGCCATTCCTTCCAACCCCAATTTTGCTGTGGCACGGCAAGATCGGCGTCATCGGGCGGGGTGCCGTTTTTCGCCTGGGCCACTTCGTCCGGTTTGATGAAAAACTCGAGCTCCATCTGCTCGAATTCGCGCGAGCGGAAGGTGAAATTGCGCGGGTTGATCTCGTTGCGAAAGGCCTTGCCGATTTGGGCGATCCCGAACGGTATTTTTTGCCGCGAGACTTCGAGCACGGTTTTGAATTGGGCAAATATGGCTTGAGCCGTTTCCGGACGAAGATACGAAACGTTATCCTGGTTTTCCACGGGACCCACGTAGGTCTTGAACATCAGGTTGAACGGCCGGGGCTCGGTCAGCAGGCTTCCGTTATCCGGATTGTACCGAGTCGTGTTGGACAATTCCTCGCAATGTTCATCTTGCAGGACCGGCTTGGGCAAACCGCGCTGCTGGTAGAAACTCCGCGCCACTTTCCGGGCGTATTCAGGGTGCTTTCCCGAATCGATCAGCACCGAGTAAGCGTCGTTGCATACCTTGCCGCTGACTTCATCAACAGCGCCCGAATAAAAATACGCGGTGCCGCTTTGGGGCGGAATCTGGTCGGCCCGGAACCGTTTCTTGGTCAGCAGACAATCCACCATCGGATCGCTGAAGGTGGTGGTATGGCCGCTGGCCTCCCAAATCTTCGGATGCATGATGATGCTCGCGTCCAATCCGACCACATCGTCGCGAAGCTGTGTCATGGCGCGCCACCAACGGTCTTTTACATTTCGCTTGAGCTCAGCTCCCAATGGACCGTAGTCCCAAAACCCGTTTATTCCGCCGTAGATTTCGGAAGATTGAAAAATAAAGCCACGGCGTTTGCAGAGGGAGACGATCGCCTCCATCCGTTCGTTCACTTTTAGCTCAGCCAACTCGGACATAAGGCGGAAAGTCTTGGGCCAAAAGGCCGCCTCTGTCAAGAAAGGCGAGACGGCGCGCGGCAATTCTCATTTTGAAGCTTCTTTCCATTTTGTCTCTCACTTTGTCCCTAAGGCTGCTCAAAAGCGCTGCAATAAAGTGATGGACAAAGTGAAGGACGAAGCTTGAGTCACGCCATAATGAGAATTGCTGGACGGCGCCCCCCCGCGGCCGGATATGAGACGAAGATTGTCCAAAATCGTTTCCAGCATCTTTCTTATCGTTCTTGGATATTATACCATATGCTCGTTTCCTTGAATCGCATCCTTGCGCGGTGAGTTTTGCGGCGTATCACCAGGCCCGTGTTTCAAATTGCCGGCGACGGTATATTGACAAAAAGGCAGGGTCACTATTCTATGACGCCCGTTGACTGCGGCAGGCTTTCTAAGGAAAAGGCTGACCATGGAATGCAAAAAACAAGGTAATTTGAAACGCTGCAACTGCAGCTATCCTGGCTGCTCGCGAAAAGGAAATTGTTGTGACTGTCTGCAATACCATTTGGCGATGCGACAGCTTCCCGCCTGTTGTTTCCCGGATGAGGTGGAACAGACTTACGACCGCAGCTTCGAACGCTTTGCCGCTTGGGTTCGATCGGCTCCGGTCTAGCTGTGGATTCGCCGGCCGGGAGCAGGGCTGAAACCGCACAGCGGCCGGCGGGGTGGGGCCAGGCCAAGCCATCGAGTCCAAGCCTCCCATCCAATGGATACCCTGCCTGTCGCCCGCCTGCCGGCCAGGGAAGTCGGCTCCGTTTTCAGCCATTTCCATGCTCTGATTTCACCAAGACCTTTTTTGAAGTGCGGAATGTAGGCTGCAAGCACCTTCTGTAACGTTATCGAATCCCCCAAGTAACTGAAGCACAACCACTTGCCTTGGCCCGACCCCAAATTAAAACTCAATGTCCTCAAAAAGTTCCAGTCTCAACCATACCAACCGCTGGCACGGACGCATTTCGTCATTACGTCACGCATTACGTTTCGCGGTTTAAACCTCACGGCGCGCTGTAGATGAGCCAGACACCACCCAGGATCACCAGGAGGCCGCAGACGTATTTGACGACGGTCAGGCCTTTGGATTGCTCGTTCCAGTTCAGGAATTTTTGGACTACCTCGGTGAACGTCCCGGCCAGCACAATCACCGAACAATGCCCCACGCCGTAGGCCAGCAGGAGCGAGGCGCCATAGAGCGGATTCGTCTTTGCCAGTTTGAATGTGACCGCCAGCATCGGGGCCATGTAGGCGAATGTGCAGGGACCCAATGCGATTCCAAAAACCAGCCCGAGGATGAATGCCGCCAGCAATCCTTTGCGCTTCATATTCACCTGGCCGGGCCCGGGCCAGGGCATTGGGATCACCCCGAGCAGGTGGAGTCCCACCGCAAGGAAAATAGCCGCGACGAAGTAGTTCCCCCAGCGGCCCACGTCACCCATCATCCGCCCCGCGGCGGCGGTAATCGCGCCGATAATCGCGATCGTGACGAGGATGCCGACCGAAAATAACGCGGAGGTCGAGAAAGCGCGACCGGTACTGGCCCGCCCCTGGCCGGTGATGAATCCCACAATCAACGGGATGCTGGCCAGATGGCACGGGCTGAGAATAATGCTCAAGATGCCCCAAACGATCGCCGCGCCCAAGGCAACCAACCCTGCTCCTTCCACGGCGTGGTTGAGACTGATGAAGAGGTTTTCCATTGGGGGGCGTGATGAGTGAAACGTGATGCGTGAAACGTGATGGGATGGGTTAGGGCAGGGGGATGCTGGTTAAGAGATTCGGCATTCCTCACTTGCATTCGCCGAGCTTGCAAGCCTTGGCGATTTGTTCTGGCGAAAGCTTCATCTTGTCGGCGAGCACCTGCGCGATGGAAATCTCGCGTCCGGTCATCGCCGGGCGCGCGTCCAGCCATTTTTGCAGGTTGGCTTCATTCACGAAGAATCCCTGCTTAAAGCAACCGGCGGAAACCCATTGGCCTTCGGCGTTCTTCTTCTGGCCAAACCAAGCGATGGCGGTTGGCGGTTCCAGCGAAGCAATCTGCCCATCGAGCGTCTTCACACGGATGAGTTCACCGGTCAGCCCGTCTTTCGCCTCGACTTCGATGTCCTGTTTCAAGCGAGCGGCCACGCCCATCGAGCAGTGCGTGCAGCAGCCATAGCCGTGCGTGGTGCCGAATTTCACGACGCAGGCGTCCTCGGGATACACCGCTCGGTCGCAGAAGGCGCACCGGGTGGACAGTTCTTTCGAACGCAACAGTTCCCAGTCAATAATGTTGCCGGGACTGGTCTGTTGTTCCTTAACGGCGGCCTCCTTTTCGGCGAAGGCTTTGATGGTCGGGCGTCCTTTGGAGTCCATGCCGTAGAGATAGCTGGCCGTTATCGCCGGAATCAGACTGCCCGTGGCCCAATCCGTGACGCTTACCTTAGCCTCCTCGGTTTTCGGGTCTGCTCCGACGAGGCTGGAGAGGTAAATGAAGTAGCAATGGGGCGAGCAGAGCAACCGCTGCTCGGCCTTGCCCTTAACGACCACCATGGTCTTGGGATTAATGTCCCCGTCACACATGAAGCAGATCTTATCGCGTGGGCGGGTGTCCGCCGCCACGGGCGTTTCCCGCACAATTCCGGACGAGGCTTTGCCCTTGAGGTCCACTCCGAGGTCCTTCCACTTGGCCAGGATATCCTCTTTGCCGAAAAAGCCAACGTGCCGGAAGAGTTCCTTGCCTTGCGCATCGTGGAAAATCTGCGTGGGGATCATTTCCACGCGGTATTGTTGCCCCGCATCGGGATTCTGCCAGACGTCGATGAACTCGACGTTCAGTCGCCCCGCATATTCTTTTTTTAGTTCCTCCAATACGGGGGCCATCATTTTGCACGGAATACATTTGTCAGCGCCAAGATCGAGGAGTGTGGGCAGGGCCGCCTTAATCGGCGGCGTCTCTTTGGCCGCTGAAGCCTCGGCGGAGCCGGTCGTGGCAACCGCGGGCGGGACCGTGTTGGTCGCCGCTGGTGTATTCGTCTTTTTAAGGGCTATCGCCCCGGCAACCACCACGACGAGCGCGGTGACGATGAGGATTTTAGCAGGTGTTTTCATGTTATTGCGATTGGTCGTTTGTTGAAAAAAAATCGAGGCGGAATGGAGGTTTTGTTTGTTCTTTAGAGTCCTTGAAGGCCACGTCGGATAGGCCCAGGCTTGAGCAAATTTCCAGGAAAGGAGTTTTTAGATGCTCGTGCTCGCCCGAGAATATGGGGGTGCAAAGGGAAGGCTTCACCTCCCCGCTCCATAAGCTGACCGCAAATGCCAGGCACGTCTTTTCTCCACATGCCCGGCAATTAGTTCCCGGCAGCCGCTTGTAAATCTCCAATGCAGGCGGCTTCTTGCGAAGCTCGTAACACGGCTTAATTTCACCGCGCCGCCGCCAGGTCTCGTTCACGCGGCAACGAATTCTTTCCAAGGTCCGCCAGGCGTCCACCAGTTCATCGGCCTTGGCGATGGTGATACGTTGGTCATAAAGTGAAATCAGGCGATATTCATCCATAAATGTGAACGTCCCCGCTTCGTTGCAGAACATCGCCCGCGGCATTTTCGCGTTCAAGTAGGGAAACACGGCGGCAAGGTTCCCTGACAGATGGGCAATCAGACGGATTCTCGTCAAATCCGCCACACAAGGAGCCAATACCATGATCGCGCAGGTTCCGAGGATGTCCTCTTCAAACGACGGCGGACCAACCGCTGGCACCAGGGTCTTGGAGGGCTGATAATCCACCCAACCGGAACAGACCACCTCAGCCCCCATGGCTTGAGTGAGTTTCATGCGCGTTTCCTCGTCCACGACTAGACTCGGCACTCCCACCCGTTCGTAACCAGGGCAAGGGGAGACGAGCGTGTAAGCCAGCGACAAGCTGTCCAGGAACGATTTCGCCCTTTCAAACTCCTCTGTTCGGGGAAACGTCGTGATTTGGTTCACAGGCGTAATAACTCCGTCGGGCTGGTTGATCCATCTGTGATTCAATACCCTGTCGCGTATCCTCGACCATAGAGTTCAGCCAGGCACGATTTGTTTTAATGTCGTTCGTTTCCGCATTCATTCCTCGATGGAAATCTCCGGCTCCAACAAAATCTCCGACTTCACCGAATTGGCCACCAAGCTGTATTTCTGTGCCGCCTGCAACGCGCGACGCGCTCGGGCCTCGATTACATCCTTGGGTTCGCCATCCGCCGCAATCCGGATCAGCGGACGGAAATGGAGGCGGGTGAAAATCTCCGTGCGGTTCAGTTCGATGAGTTTGGTTCCCTCAGTTCGGCACTCGTAGGAGAGAAGCTTCAATTTGAAGCGCTCCGTCGCCCAGATGAACATCATCATCACGCAGGTGTTGGCCGCGGCCACGAAGGCGTCCTCCGGCGTGAACACCCCGGCGTGTCCGTGCGCGTCGGGTGGAGCGGAGAACTTCATCTCCGGGCCATTGCCCATGACGAGGTGTCCCCAATGCTCCCCGGTCCAGCGCACGGTTGTGTGATAGGTCGCGGTTCGGCTCATGCTTTTTTCTCCTGTCGACAATAGGTTGCGTAGTCGTTGAGAATCGCCTGCCGGTAGCTCTCTTCGGCCTCGGCCGGCACAGCGTTGTAGATCTTGACCGTTTCAAATAGCTCGCGCGCCGCGGCGTCATCCAGGCTGCGGCCGATGTCACGGAACTTCTGGAAGATCAGCGGCAGCGCCACCATCTCGACGGCCCTGCCACCGATGTCGAGCTTCGTCACGGAAATGCCTGAACCGCACGAACAAGTGGCCTCACTGGTCTTCCGCGTCGCTCGAGCAGCTTCGCTGTCCTCAGTGGATGGAGCGCGCCCTTCTTTGCTCAGCACTCTATCTACCAGTGACGCCAGACGTTCGGCAGTCACTTCCACCGCTTGTTGACCGGCTTTGTTCAACCGTCGCCGGCCTGCCGGCTTTTCCAGTTCGCATTCGGCCACAAGTTCATTCACGACCAGGCTGGCCGCCGGTTTGCTGGAATACTTTTCCGTCGCGCGGGCGGCGCAGCGCAAATCACAGCCGTCCACCGTGATGGTGGGATGGACGCGAGCGAAAGCCCGGTCGCCTGAGCCGCCTGCGAGGAACAGCGGCAGGCATATCGTGACGGTGTCGCGCGGTCGCAGTTCGTTCAACACCTTCAGCGCGGCCAACCGGGTGACGGTGCCTTCGGCCAACTCCTCGCCGCTGCAAGCGACAATTCCGACTTTACGCGCAGGCAGTTCAGGCATGGCTTCCTCCTTTTTCAGACTTGGCGACCTCGGCGACGTTGCCCGCAATTTCCTCGGCTATGACACGGGCCAGTTCTTGCCCGGCCTCGTTTAACTCGGCGATCCCCACGGGCTTGAGCTCTTTGTGCTGGCGATAGGCGTCCAGCACGGCCACTTCACGCGCGATGGTGCCCCCGCTTTGCCTGACCATCCTGGCGGCGCAGAGGTGCTTGCATCCGTCAATCGTCACGACCGGGTTTTGGGCAACGGTTTCGCGAGCCACTTTGTCGCCCAACACCAGCTTGGAAAGGGCCACCAACGTCGTTTTCTCAGGGCACAGATTCTCGCATAGCTCGTAGGCTGCCTCGCGGCTCACGGTGCCGAACGTCTTGCCGATACCACTGCAAGGCACGATGACGACGCTCTTGTGCGCTTGGGTCATAGCTTCTTGAGTTCCTCTTGCAATTGCCCCAGCATGACCGAGAAGTAGGCGGACGGTTCGAGCAGCCTCGCGCAATCGGCTTCCAAGTCCGTCGTTTCCATGATTGCAAGCCAACCGCGGTCATAAGGGTCCTGGTTGACGATTTCCGGTTGCAGATCGAGCGCCGGGTTCACCTCCACTACCGTCCCGCCGACGGGCGACAGCAACTCCACCATCGCTTTAATGGTCTCAATATCAGCCAGACTTTCACCCGCCTCCAATTTGGTGCCGGCTGGCTTCACCGAAGCGAAGGCGATGTCGCCGTTGCTCTGCTGCGGAAAATCGGCTAAGCCTACCCGGACGCTCCCCTTCGTCTCCGGCTTCACCCAGATGCCTTGACCGGTGTAAAGCCGGTCCGTGGCCACGCGGAACGTGAACTTGCCGACGGTTGTTTCGAGATACTCTGGCATGATGTTTCCTTTCCTTATCGAGTCGCATCACATGCAGCGCCGCGACGCCAACCTCTCGGATCACCGCCAAGGATTGCGACATCCGCACTGCCGTTCGGCACTGTCATAAGCGACCTCTGTAGGCCCCGTGAGCATCGTTGATTCTAAACGAGGAGCTTCTTGATCTCCTCCAACGGCGGCACCCGACCGGCGACTTTAAGTGCACCATCCACCGCCAGCGCGGGCGTCATTAACACGCCTAGAGCCATTATTTGTTTGAGGTCCGTGACCTTGTTGATTTCCGCCGTAAGGCCGAGTTCCTTAACGGCCCTTTCCGTGAGTTGCGCCAGGGTTTTGCACCGGCTGCATCCGGGTCCAATAACGAGAATTTGCATAAGGTGATCCTTCGAAATTTAGCCAACTGAGTGAATTAAAAGAAAAACATACTGCCGGTCGTCAATACCTACTTCCTGGACTTTTCCCTCACTGCCGCCACGCACCGGAAAAAGTTCATCACACAGGGCGTCACCAACCGGTAAAATACCTGCGCGCCCCTCTTCTCGTCGTCTACGATGCCCGCGTTCTTGAGGAGAGACAGGTGCCGTGAAACCGTCGGCATCTCCGATCCGACCAGGTCAGCCAATTCGCAGACGCATCGCTCGCCCCGGGACAGTTCATCGAGCATGAGCAGACGCCCCGGATGCCCAAGGGCCTTGAACACCTGCGCTTGCGTCTTGAAATCGGCTGGTTTCAGCTTTGCCATAAAACGTTGGTGCAATTTAGCAAACTCGCTAAGGGTATGTCAAGACCCTGTTTTGTTCCCTCCATGCGTGATCAAGGATAAAGTCGATTGCTCCAGAGCTGCTCTGGCAGCGTTGGTCATCTCACGCTTTGGCGAACCAATGCCGGGTCCGGTTACAAAAGTTGCACACCGACAGCATCACTGGCACTTCCACCAGCACGCCTACCACCGTGGCCAGCGCCGCCCCGGACCCTGCGCCAAAAAGCGTGATGGCCACCGCAACGGCCAGTTCAAAGAAGTTGCTCGCGCCGATGAGCGCCCCCGGAGACGCCACGTTGTGCGGCACTCTTAACCATCGCATCAGCAGGTAGCCCAGGCCCGAGTTGAAATACACCTGGATCAGGATAGGCACCGCAATCAACAGCACCGCGAACCACCGCGTGGTCAGGTTCTCCGCCTGGAAGGCGAAGATCAAAACCAGGGTCAGCAGCAGCGCTCCGATCATTACCGGATGGAACTTCGGCAGGAAATTCGTCTCGAACCAATTCTTCCCGTGCGACTTCAGCAGCGCCGTTCGAGTCAGCCAGCCCGCCGTCAGCGGGATGACGATGAACACCACCACCGAGGTGATCAGCACCTTGGCCGGCACAATGACGTTGGCCACTCCGCATAGGAACATCACGATGGGCGCAAACGCCACCAGCATGATCAGGTCGTTCACCGCCACCTGCACCAGGGTATAAGCCGGGTCGCCATCCGTGATATACGACCACACGAAGACCATGGCCGTGCAGGGTGCTGCCGCCAGGATGATTAATCCCGCCGTGTATTCCTTGGCCATCTCCGGCCCGATCCACGTCGCAAAGACATGTTGCATGAACACCCATGCCAGCAGCGCCATGCTGAACGGCTTTACCAGCCAGTTCACAAACAGAGTCACCAGCAACCCCTTAGGCCGCTTGGCGACACCTCCGATGGCGCTGAAATCCACCTTCAGCATCATCGGATAGATCATCAGCCACAGCAGTATGCCAATGGGCACGTTCACTTGCGAGCCTTGGCCGAACTCCAGTTTGCTCAGCGCTGCGGTCACGCCAGGCAGCAGCTTCCCAAAGGCCACGCCCACGACCATGCAGACCAAAACCCACACGGTCAGGTAGCGTTCAAAGAAAGCCAAACGCTTGGGCGCGGCGGCGGGAATTGCGATGGCGGTTGATGATTGGCTGTTCATGTGTTTGAAAGGAGCGATTTTCAGGGCGCCTATCCTCAGCACTGCCCTCCACAGCAGCAACCTGCAGCAGGCTTCCGAGCCGTGATTTCCAGGCTGGTGATGTAGTCGCTCGGTTTTGTCCCGGCAGGCAGGTGAGTCCTGATTTTCTCGTAGAGCGGGTCCTGCCAGTCCACCATCCCGTCAATGTAAGCCGACTTTCCGTTCAGCCCGATCTCGACCAAACCGGCTTCTTGCGCCATCCGTTCCGTCTCCGAAACCATCACCGCCCCTGCCACACAGCCGATCAGGGCTTCCACATTCTCGGCCACAGCCGGCGGCAGCGGCTTCAATAACGCCAGGTCCGAAACGGCCACCCGACCACCCGGCTTCAGTACGCGGGCAATCTCGCTCCAGACCTGCGGTTTGTCCGGTGAGAGGTTGATGACGCAGTTCGAGATCACCACGTCCACGCTGGCGTCGGCCACGGGCAGGTGCTCGATCTCGCCGAGTCGGAACTCGACGTTGTCCAGGCCCGTTCGCTGGCGGTAGGCCGCAACGTTCTTCCGCGCCTTGGTCAGCATCTCGGGCGTCATGTCCACCCCAATGGCCCGCCCGCTCGCCTCCACCTTCTGGCCGGCGATGAACACGTCAAATCCGCCGCCACTGCCCAGGTCCAGCACCACTTCCCCCGGTTGGAGGCCCGCAAGAGCATTCGGATTGCCGCAGGAGAGTCCAATGTTCGCCCCCTCGGGCAACGCGGCAAGTTCATCCGCCGAATACCCGATGTGCTGCGCCAGTTTCTCGACTTGGGCCGGGGACGGACCACAGCAGCATTTTCCGCCGCCGCGCCGTTCACTCCCTTGCTGGGCGATCTGGCCATAGCCATCGCGCACCTTTTGCCGCACCGCTTCAGAATCCATTTCGTTTTTTTCGTCTTTCATAAATGAGGAACAAAATCCTTATCTTCCGCATTGCTTCCTGCATACATCAGTCGGATCGAGCTTGAGAATTTTCTCCAGGTTCCTGGCATCTTCGGCGGCGTGCTGGTCCTCGGCCAGCGATCTTTGCACCCATTCCAGCGCCTCTTTGATGACCGGGGACGCCTCTTTGCCGGGCAAGGCGTAATAGACCCACCGCCCGTCCTTGCGGGAATCGACCAAGCCCGCCTGCCTCAAGAGGTAGAAATGCTTGGACATGGTGGATTGCGCCAAACCGAACAACTCGGTGATCTGGCAGGCGCACAACTTCTGTTTGCGCAAGGCCAGCAAAACCCGAACCCGGGTGGAGTCCGCCAACGCCTTGGTGATGTTGATAAACTGGCGCATAATATTTATCGTCTTTTCGCCCATTGACGAAATATAATTAAATCCTGGCCGGGTGCCTGTCAAGCGGTTTGCCACAAATCGCAAAGGAAAAGGTGCCCCCCGGGCAACGAACCGTTGATGGGGAATTCTTCCGGCTGTGGGTGTTGACGACGGAGAGCGGGGCGCGAACCAGAGCGCGCCACAGTGCGTCCAGGGAATCAAGGATTGGGGAATATCATCCAGAAGCGACTGAAGAACAATGGGTTACACGGCTGAAAATCCTGGAATAATTGGTTGCGTGGGCAGGATTTGAACCTGCGGTCCCGCAGTCCTGGAAATTCTGTGCCGCAAAAAGGCGCGGCAAAAAGGGGCTGCAAGTGCCTTCTGTATCGTTATCGAATTCAACAAGTAATTGGGCCATAACCACTTGCTCTGGTCCAACCCCGATTTAATAATGGTGCGCGCTGCAGGGTTTGAACCTGCGACCCCTACCGTGTGAAGGTTTGGCAGGTGCGTTGATAATCAAGCACTTATGAAGATTAAGGCTCGGCGTTGCCAAAAAGTTGCCAGATTTTACCGGAAATCCAGGCTCGAAAAGGTGGCTGACGCAACCGACGGATCGGTTATCCGGCACTGGAAAGCCCAATCCTGATGGGGACCAATTTTCGGAGTCTTATCCTCCACCTTCCCAACGACCTGACCCGCCGAGTTTTTGAGACTAAACCGGATCGTGACATCTGGGAATGCTCGGTCTTCATGATTGTTGACCAGGCCGGCCAGGGTTTTCCCGTCCTCGCTGAAGGAATAGCGAACAAGTTCCAATGGCGCGGATGGTACCTCCGATCCCGCCGACCGCGACGCCGAAATCTCGGACATGATCCGGTAGCCCCTTATGACTGCCCCGAACAAACTGGACCAATAAATGACCAGGAGGACACCGATGACAATTTCAGTCACAATCAGGCTCAGCGTGCCGTAGAAGACATAGAAGAAAATCCGTTTCTTCTCGCGGAAGGGTCTCCCGCAACCCGGGCAAAAGATGGCCATGCGGCTGATTTGTCGATGACAATCGGGGCATGGATGGATCAAATCGGACCGGATTTGAGAAAAAGGGGGTTGCATCTTACCAGGCCATCACCACAACATAAATATGCCCTTCTGCCACCCACTGCCGCCAAGGCGCTGCACATCATAACTGCCCCAATTAACATTACTAAAGGTCAAGGTGCCCCGGAGAAGGCCCAATTGTTGATCCAAAAGGAAAATTTCCGAAACATCGTTGCTAAGGACAGAATAGGAATATGAACCGGAGCTGTTGGGAATGTGAAGGAGCCAATTGCCGATCAACTGGTAAAAATTGTTTGCTGCGAATGTTTCTATATCATATTCCCCAGAACCGGCGAAAGGGGCAGAACCACTATCGATTCGCATGGAAAGGCAGCTATCGTTAATAGAGACCGGTGGAAGTGAATTAGGGAAAGTTACATGCTGAACCAGACTTGTACTCATTCCGAAAACGTTCGAGGCCATAGCCACATAATCCCCAGCGCTGGACCGGCAGCCAGCCAGATAGAGGAAGGAATTTGTCTCGCCAGCCAGGGCAACGTCATTGGAATACCATTGAATGGCAATTGGCATTGTGCCGATCGTATCGACCCCAAGCCAAATCCAATTGCCATCGACAGACATCAATGGCGAGGAGCGGAACTCGGGAGCCAATACCTGCTTGCCCCGAAAAAACAAGGACGATCTGGGATCGTTAATCGTATATTTTCGAATAAATAAATTCCCCTTCCAACTGGCATCCATACTCGACAGATCACAATATTGCCAATCAAGGAGGTTGGTGGATGATTCCAGATAGGCGTCATCATTGGTCCATGCGAGCACAAGATTGAACGCCTTATTAGTAGATGGGAGGAATTGGACAGTCTGGCTCCAACTACCGATTTGAGCCAGGAGAATTACCATCGAGACTCGGAATTTCATGGTTAATGCTTATGGCCGAAATAGATCGACCTAGCAAGCAAAATATGCAAAGGTATGGAAGTCAGCCTTTCCATGCGAATC
>JAMCZD010000461.1:6628-13707 GCA_023473405.1 Candidatus Omnitrophota bacterium | reverse complement strand
GCCGTCGTCGTCGTCGTTGGCGTCACCGGCATATTTGGGACCGAGACCATGAGCCAGCTCCCATGAATCAGGCATGCCGTCGTGGTCCGAATCCGTCGCGCCGCCAAGTGCGGTGCACGTGACGTTGATGGCCCGGGAAGCAATCGGTTTGTCTTGAAAATCGTGGGCCACGAAATTCAACAGGTTCGTTCCCAGGACCAGTGGGACGGTGGTCTGCCAGTTGGTGATGCTGCTCCAGGCCAGGTTGACGGGGGTGGGGTTTAGCTGAAGGGTGACACTTTTGACATCGATCCAGGCGCTACCATTGATCACCGTGGTTGGGGTATCGACCATGAAATCATGCCCGGCGTTGGTCTGGATGGCGAAGGAGACACGGGCGGGCAATTGCCGGCGCACATAACTCGACCGGGCGGTTATGTAGCTCAAGGCCCCGTCCAGACCAACGCCGGGCAGCAATCCGCTGTAATGGGCGGTCCAATAACTCATGTATTGGGTGTTGAAGGTGGAGTTCATCAAATCGAGCAGGTGACCGTAATACAGGCGCTGGTTGGCCGGGAGAACGATGACCTTGGTCAGGTTGCCGTCTCCCCACAACGACGCGCTGGTGGATAGTCCGAAGGCCGAGTTGTCCATGTCCCACGGGAACGCCAGCACCTTTTGATCGGATGGTCTCACATAAAGCTTGAGATTATGATTGAGGCCGCGGCCATAGGTATCGCCTCCCACCCCGGCAAGCGAGGTCATGGCGAAGGCGCGTATCCATTCATCGACGTCCATAGTTTGGCGCGTTGCGGCATCCAAGGCGGCGCCGTTCAGGCTCATGGACTTGAGAAACCGGATGAGACCGGTGTAATCGTCGCGTTCGCGTCCGTTGAGGATGCGGAAATACCATCGGTAAGTCTCCTGGTCATCGCCGAGGTTTTCCATGTCGACGTTATAGTTCGGGTGAATGTAACCAACCGGGATTTTGTAGCCTTGGACCGGGTCACCGGAGGTGTTATTCATCTGGTAAATGAGGTCGTAATTGAACTCCATACCGTCGGCTCCATTCTCGTATTGCGACTCGAGGTATACTTGATCATAACCAGCCATCATCAGGAGTGCCGGTCCGTTTTCCGAACTGCGTGGGGCGAGCACATAGACCAGGTCGTCGTACATACCGGGGATTCCGCCGGCATGGTTGATCATGTGCTTGATCAGGATTTCCTCCTGGCCGTTGGCCACCAAGGCACCCCGTCCGGAGCGGTCCATGTAAACCGTCTCATGCACGCCGCGAAAGAGATGATCGGGAGGAAAAGTCAGGGCGAAACCGACGTAAATCGAGCTCTGGCGGGCAGCCGGGCTGCCGTCCAATCGCACACCGGCATCATAGAAAACCTCCTGCCCGTCGTAAACCACCGTGCACCCCGTATCCTGGTTGCTGAGGACGTTGGTGAGGTCATAAAGATGAGACACATCAGCCGGGGTTACGAGGATTTGGAGGCTATGCTTTTTATCGGCCAAGGGGACGCTGTCCGGCACTTTGAACAGCGCGCGGGAATTGCGTCCGCGCGCGGGGAAGGTTGAACTGGCATTGCGGCTGTCGCGGCCTTCGACATAGAACTGCACGATCCTGCCGGCGGCCTGGCCGGGGATGGTGCCGGAAAATGAGCCGTCTGAAGCCGCTTCCATGGGGGTGCTGGACCAGGCGCCATTGTTCACCGACCACCAGAGAACCAAGGCCGCCACACCGTCCGGGTCGCCGGGTTTCACGGAAACGGTGACGCCTTCACCGGGAGCCGGGGCTACAGGCGTATGTTTTAGATTGCTGTATGTCGGGCCGATGTTCACTTCGAAGCGCGAGTTGCGCGCTCCGGGTGTGCCGATGGACTTGGGAACTTCGAGCTCGATTCGGCGGGACAATCGGTTGAAATAGAGGCGGGAGTGGAGGAATTGGGCGCCGGCGATCCATTTGGCGCGGAAGGAGATTTGGTATTGGCGTCCATTGGCGACCGGCTGGTTATTGAGAAAGGTCGTTTCAATATGGTTGGCGCGGTCCTCCGTCGCGCCGGTGGCGATCAGGTCCAGCACCGGGTTCGCCGGATTGTCCGGATCATTGATGACGCGGCTGTTGTCGTGGTTGCCGGTGAATCGCCAACCGTTGGCGCCGGCGGTGAAGGAGCCGTTTTGCAGTTTCTGCGTCGCGGCGCCACTGGGCGATTCCACCACGCTCAAGTCATCCAACAGCACCTCGCCGTCGCCGAGCAGGCCCAGGACAAATTCGTTCCAGCGCTCGTGCGGGTATTCGGTGTTGGCGTTGCCGCGGTAGGAATAATTTTGCCACTGGCTCTTGGCTGATTCATCGCTGGCGGCCCAGGCCTCGGCCTTGGAATTGTCGGCGCGCGGATCGCGCAACTCGAGGCTCGAATTGCCGCCATCGGCATACGCGGGCCAGTTGCCGTCGTCGAAGTAGGTCACGTCGTCGGACGGGTTGCCGAAGGCGTCTTTGAGCAGGATGCGGTCGCTCCGATGCGAGAGCCGTTTGTCGAAGTTGCCCAGGATGGTGATGTCGGGATAGAGGGACTTGAGATAATCGGCGTCTTTGGCCACCACCAGGTAATTGTCGGGCTCCAGCATGGTGCGCGGTGGGAAGTGATATTCGATGCCGCCGGCCAAGGTCCAACCGGCCAGGTCCACCGTGTTAGTCCCGCGGTTGTATAGCTCGATCCATGATTCGGGCGATTCGCGGAATGCCTCGGCGGGTTTCAACTCCATATTGGCGATCAAGGTGGCGCCGAACACGACGTCGCTGCTGGTGGCCGTTCCCTGGTGCACCTCGGCGGCCAGGACATTGGTTCCGGTCAGCAGGTATTCGCTCGAGATCGGCAAAAGGCCGCTGTAAGCCGCATCAGCGACGCTCGAGGCGGCAAAGGTCGTGGAGTCAATCGGACCGTCGGGCATGTTGAGCCGGTAGACTTCGTGGCCGTTCAGGTAGAAAACCGCGCCGTCATCCACCACCGCGTTCAGATACAGTTGGACTTGATTCGCATTGCCGGCGAACAAGAAGCGGGTTCGAAAATAGTAAGTTATGGGGCCGAGGTTTAGGTAGGTATTGGTCGGAGCGGGCAAAAGGGCGGTTTCGTTGTACAAGAGCCCCTGGCCGGTCGGCCAGGCGTGATCGTCATAATCAGGGGACAGCCAGGCGGCGCCCGGGTTCGAGCCCGACTGGTTATATTGCCAGGCACAATCAATGGGAAACAGGTTTGTCGTTGTCACTACCTCGGGCGAGGCGATCACGGGCGGGTGATGATACATGATTTCGTTGATCACGATCTCGTCGTGGAAGACGAAGTGGTTGGTTGCCCCCGGTGTGGGTTGATCGGGATAGAGCCATTGCCCAGTCGCTTGGGGGAACCGCCCCTGCAGCGTGCCTTTCACCGTGGCGGCGTCCAGGACCGACTGCCGGTCCGGCGGATAGAGAAAGAGCTTGTCGTCAGGCTGTGGACGGTAACCGGTCAGTGACTGGGTGACGACCAGGCACTCACCGGGGCCAAGGGTCTGAGACGGCAGAAGGCGGGCCGGTCCCGTGTCGCCCGAGCAGGTAACAACGTAATTCGACAAGTCAACGGGGTGTTGGTTGTAGTTGACCAATTCGAACCAGAACGGCGTGGCACTGGCCGGGGCGATTTCATTGAAGGCGATACGGGCGGCGCCGGCCAGCAGCTCGGTTGTCTCGAGCTCGGCGCCAAAGGCGATGTCTTCGTTGCCGTTGCTGGCTTCGGGATAGACCTCCAATTCGTCAATGTCGATGTTGGGATCGCTGACTTTGATTCGGAGGCCGGTGACGGGCACGGGCTGGCCATTCGCAGCCAAGTCGAAGCGATGCCGGACCCAGGGGCGAAAGCCGGTTGAAGAACTGCTATAGTCGATCGTGCCGAGAACGGCCCAACCCGTAGCCGGGTTGCCTGTCTCGGCGGTGCTGCCGCCCGGGTTGGCGACTCGAGTGACCTGGATGGTATAAGTGCCCTGCCAGCGATCGTTGTATTGGCCGGTGTTGTCGCGGCCCCAGGCAATGCCGGCAATGGCCACCTGGCCGGGAAAACGCAGGCCGATGTATGGGTTTGGATCGCCGGTCAGGAAATTGGCCAGCCAACTGTGGCTGTTGCCGTAGAGGCCATCGTTGACGTTGACGATCATATGAATGCCGCCGCCGTTGTATTCGGAACTGCCGAACGGGATCGTTCCCTTCGAGGCCAGGGCCAGGTTATCGGGCGGCCCCGACTGCGGCTGGGTATCGTAGTAGAGCCCGTCGGTTCCATCCCATGCGATGCTATATCCCGAAGCCGGTTCGATAGTGAGCCCGGAATTAGGCGGCAGCGGTGGGCCTTGATGGACTTCGACCGCCAGCACGTTTCGCCCTGCTACCAACGCGTTGGCGGGCAAGCTGATCGGGCCAAACGGCTGCGGGTCCAATACCCCGGAGAGGGCGAGGGTGGAGAAAGTGATTGGTCCGGCGGGCAGGTTATAGCGATAGACTTCCGCCCCGTTTAAGTAAACCACCGCGCCATCGTCCACGATGAAGGAAAGATTGAGGAGCGCCGACGTGTTCACTTCGGCGCAATCAAAGGTCGTCCGGAAGTAATAGGTGTTCGGCCCGCTCGCCAGATCCGTCCCCTTGGGGCCCGGCAACGAGGAACCGCCCAAGGCAAATAAGCCGGGCCCGTACTTCCAGGCCTGGTCGTCGTAAGCCGGATCGCGCCAACTCGAGCCCCGATCAATACCCGCGTCGTCGTATTTCCAGTTATCATTGTAGTTCAGGAGCCGCGTCGTTTTGCCAGTCAAAGGTCCGGAGGTGAAATTGGGCGCACCGGGCGTGCCGCCTGCTTGGGCGCTGACGGTCCAATTGGCCGGAGGCGCGCTGGCGCTGTTGGGAGCGATCTTGGCCAGCGAAATCCCGGACCCATCGGCGCCCACGGGCCAATCATCTTCATCACTGTAGTCAACCGAGTCCATGAGGCGCTGGTTGTTGTTGCGAAGTTCGAGGGTTTCTCCGTGGTTGCCCAAGCGGCCCGTGAACGGGCCGGCGACATTAGTGAGGCCAGTGGCAGCCTTGAGGGTGTCGGGCGATGCCGCAACCACCAGGTAATGGCCGCCTGGCAGGATCGAGCCTTCGGGAAAGGTGAACTGGACGCCGCCTTGAATGGACCAACCGGAGATGTCCATGTCCACGGCCATCTGGTTGAAGAGTTCTATCCATTCCAGGGCGGCCTCATTGGTCTGCGGGTGGTACATGATTTCGTTGAATACCACCGTGCTGTCGGCAAAGGCGCTTATGGCAAACCAAGGAAGTCCTAAACCCAACAACAGAACCAGCCCAATTGCCCGGTAGCGAGACCAACCCAGGACAAATTCGGACCGTGCCAGGCGTCTTCCATCAGGATAGGAACAGGGACAAACAGGAGCGTGCATGTCATTTACTCTTACCAAGTCGGCTAGTGCAATCCGAACCTTGTTGTGGTCAAACAGATTAATCAATCACCCTTTCGGGGGATGCCGCCTATCGAATGGGAACTTGCCCAAGCTTCAGTTGCCTACTCTCCATCCCACGGTCTGAATAGTGTTTTCACGGCCCGAACGACGCGCAAAAAAACGGGACGCCATGGAAAGCGTCCCTGTCTGGATTTGTCTTTTTTACTTATAGTCTCTTTTGTAACCGCCATCAGGCACGCGTTACTGGCCTGCAACGGCAGCGCGGTAGAACCGAGTTGTCGCGCCGGAAGAACTCTGGTCTACAAACACAAATGGATCACTGGCAACCGTCAGGTTGGTCAGCGTGATCCAGCCGTTTGGATTTTGCAGGTTGGATGTGCACTCGATCCGCAGATTGGAACCTACCGGCGCGCTGCATGACAGGTTCGCGCATTGATTGACTATGGACAGACTCAGAATCGCCGGCGGCGCCGCGCCCGCAGTGGTCAATTTAGCCACGAATATCTCGCGCAAACTCGATCCAGTGAGCGTGGTCCCACCCAACGTTGCCTGCCCTTGGAACCAGCCAACGATGTGCGGATTCTGGGATGGGCACAGGCAGACATCGGCGCCCCCATCCTCACCTGGACCACCCGCGCCTTGCACCCATTGCAATGCCCCGGTTTGATTGTATTTGGCAATAAAAGCGTCGAGATTGCCGTTCGAGGTCACATTCGTCGTTCCAAAGGCAGCCGTGCCATAAAAACTGCCGGTTTCAATTCCAGCACCTGCCGGTCACATAACAATCGCCCGAGGTGTCAATGACGATTCCCTGGCCCCAATCATAGCCGGGACCGCCGGCCGTCCGGACCCATTGTAATTGGCCATTTGGATCAAAGCGCGTCACATAGATATCGTCAGCACCGGCGCTTTGGACCGCAGTGCCGCCAAATGAGGCATTCCCGCTAAACCATCCGGTCGCGCAACTGTCACCGGCGGCGTCCGCGGCTATGTCCATCCCCCAATCATCCCCGGGACCGCCTGCCGGTTTGATCCATTGCAATTCTCCGGCGCCATCGTATTTGGCGATGAACGCATCCACGCCACCGGCACTGGTCAATTCGGTCTGCCCGAACGTTGCCCGGTCCTGAAACCATCCGGTGACATACACGTTGCCGGCGCCATCGGTGGATACCCCTTGCCCCGCGTCATCCTCGAGTCCGCCGCCCTGGTGGGCCCATTCGAGACTGCCATCGGCATTATATCGAGCGACAAACATGTCCTGCATCCCGCCGCTGGTCAGCGTCAGATCGCCAAAACGGGCGGACACTTCAAACATGCCGGTAACATAGCAATGCCCCGCCGAATCAGCGGCAATCTTTTGGCCCGAGTCATGCCCAATACCGCCCGCTTGCCGAGCCCATTGCAATTCGCCGGCGTTGTTGAACTTGATGACAAACAGGTCTTTGCCCCCGGTGCTAACCAGCGTCACATTCCCGAATTGGGCGGTTCCTTCAAATTCACCCGTTACGTAGCAATTACCCGAGGCGTCCACCGCAATGCCCAATCCTTGATCGTTGCCGGGGCCGCCCACGCGTTGCGCCCACTGGAAATTTCCCACGCAACTGTGG
>JAMCZD010000461.1:0-6618 GCA_023473405.1 Candidatus Omnitrophota bacterium | reverse complement strand
CGAACTCGTCGAATACGATACCACCTCGAAAATATTCACCGGTCCCGCCCGCCGGCGCTGGCAAGCTCGTGACCGGAAAATTGGACGGCGCCACAAAACGAACCCGTAATATAACAGTTGCCCGCTCCGTCAACGGCGACGCCGGAGCCGACATTGTCGCCTTTGCCGCAAGCGGATTGCACCCAGAGGCAACCGGGGATTTGCCCGCTTGCCGGCAACAGGATCATGCAAACCAATCCGAATATCACCAGGGAAACAATACTTTTCATTGCTCTTTTCCTTTCCCATTCAGGCGCGGGCAAGGCCGGAACGATTCTCTCATTCCCCTTTTCCCGCTGGTTCAAGTTGCAGCATATCTTATGCCGTTTCATCGCATTTTAATTCTTACTAATGCCTTCGCCTGATATACAGAATTCTTTCAAAAGCGCCAAGCGAATATATTATTATGAAGTGGATAGAATGAGTGGCGGGTGTGCGACTTGGCTCGAGCCCGGATGACGATGAATTGCAGTGCGGCCCGGTTTTTTTAAATGTCACCCGGAATTCACGTCCCTGTCATCCATTCGCCGAACGCAAGCCGAACATTGTCTGAATTACCGAACCGACCATGAACAATGAACTAACTGGCAACAGTGCGGCCCAACCTTTCCACCAGGAATTGGCCGCCCTCAAGGAACAACTCGTGATGATGGGCCGACTGGCCGAGTCCGCCGTTCGGCAGGCGCTCAAGGCTTTGGTGGAACGTAATGACGCGCTCGCGCGCCAGTGCCGTGACGAAGACGAGATCATCGATTCGCTCGAAGTGAAACTCGACGACGCGGCCATCACCCTGCTCACCAAGGCCCCATTGGCGAGCGACTTGCGCCTGATCGCGGTGGCCATGAAGATATGCCACAATCTCGAACGGGTGGGCGACGAAGCCACCACCATAGCCCGCCAGGTGCTGGAATTGAACGCCGAGCCCCAATTAAAGCCTTACATTGACCTCCCGAGCATGGCCGAGATTGCCTTGGGGATGTTGAGGGAGGCCTTGGACGCCTTCATCACCCGCCAGCCCGGCCAGGCGCGGGCCATCATTCCCCGGGACAAACAAGTCGACGCGCTCAACAGACAACTCCACCGCGAGTTGCTCAGCTACATGGTCGAAGACGGCCGCAGCACCAGCCGCTGCCTCAACCTCATGGTGATCTCGAAAAGCCTCGAGCGAATCGCCGATCATGCCACCAACATTGCCGAGCAGGTCGTGTACCTCTACGAAGGACGCGACATCCGCCATACCGGCAAGGGCGCCGCTACATTAGGCGCAACAAATCCAAAGGGTGATCCTCAACCTGACACTTGATAGCGGTCTCGAAGGGCTGGGGATGAGAATGGGGTGCGGTTTTCTCCGTTCCCTTCGCGCCCTTCGCTTCCTTCGCGAGAAACAACTGAGTCTCGCGAAGGGAACGGAGAATTGGAGGATGAATTTGTCTCATGCCCACGTTTGATTTTGCTTGTTTGGCAGGGGGGAAGGGTTTAATCAGCTCGTTCTGGTATTATGCCGAGGCATCGCACGGCCTGAAGTGATATACGCTCCCGTGAAAGGCTCAGTTTTTATAACGCGAGTGGTGATCAAGAATTACAAGAGCATCGCATCCTGTTCAGTCCAGTTGCGGTCGCTTGTCTTTTTAGTTGGCCAGAACGGTTCCGGCAAGAGCAACTTTTTGGATGCCCTGCGTTTTGTCAGTAACGCGCTCAACAGTTCTTTGGATCACGCTTTGCGGGAACGGAGCGGCATCAGCGAGGTCAGGCGGCGTTCAGGAGGTCACCCTAATGATTTTGCCATTCGCTTGGACTTCCAACTGCCGTCGGGTCAGATGGGCAATTATAGCTTTCAAATCGGAGCGAAGGAGTCGGGAGGCTTTGAGGAAGAGACTCTTGAATTTCGCCAGGCCGTCAAAGGACAGAAACACTCCTGGCGTTTCTTGGCCTCAAATTGCGAAGATCCAAGTTCGATTGGAAAGGTGGCCTGTGAGACCCTGAATCCTTGGTCCTAACCAAACCTTCCCGTCACGTAGTCTTCGGTTTTTTGGCGGGCGGGACCGGTGAATATTTTCGAGGTGGTATCGTATTCGACGAGTTCGCCCAGGTAAAAGAAGGCGGTGTAATCGGAGATGCGCGCCGCCTGTTGCAGGTTGTGGGTGACGATGACGATGGTCAGGTCCTTTTTCAAGTTCAGGATCAGTTCTTCGATCCTGGCGGTGGCAATCGGGTCCAGAGCCGAGGCCGGTTCATCCATCAAGAGGACTTCCGGTTCGACCGCCAGGGCCCGCGCGATGCACAGACGCTGCTGCTGTCCGCCCGATAGACTCACCGCCGGCGCGTTCAGCCGGTCCTTCACTTCGTCCCAAAGCGCCGCCAACCGAAGCGAACGTTCCGCGCGTTCGTCAAGCACCGAACGTTGGCGAACACCTCCCAACCGCGGGCCCACTTTCACATTGTCCACAATCGACAGGGTTGGGAAAGGGTTCGATTTCTGGAATACCATGCCAACCCGGCGCCGCACCGCGACCGCGTCCGCTTCCGGCCCGTAGATGCTCGAGCCGAACAAACGCACCGCGCCGGTAACCCGAGCCTCGGGGACCAAATCGTGCATCCGGTTCATGGCGCGCAGGAAAGTTGACTTGCCGCAACCGCTGGGGCCGATAATAGCCGTGACACTGCGATTCCTGACCTGGAGAGAAACGTCCTTCAGCACGCGATTGGTGCCGAAATAGACGCTTAAATCTCGCACGTCCAGCGCCCAATCGGACGGCGTCAACGCCTCTAGCCGGCTCGCTGCCGGCGCCGTGATGGCGGGGCTATTGATAGCGAGGCGTTTCCTGGGAACGGACTTTTCTATTGTCGCAGTGGTCATCTTGACATCAAGTTAGGGGTCTTCGGTCATCCTATCGCGCGTCAAAACGCGCACGCCAACATTGACCGCGGTCACCATCAACAGCAAAACCAGGGCTCCCGCCCACGCTTGCCGGTGCCAGTCGTCGTAAGGCGAAATGGCATAAGTGAAAATCTGGAGCGGCAGGGCTGCAATAGGATTGGTCAGGTCATGGGTCCAGAAGCGATTGCCAAAAGCGGTGAAGAGCAGGGGAGCGGTTTCGCCGGCCATGCGGGCCAGCGCCAGCAGAATGCCCGTGACCGTCCCCCTCAGAGCGGTGCGCATGACGATTTGCACCACCACACGCCATTGCGAAATTCCCAAGGCTGTGCCGGCCTCGCGGTAGCAGTTGGGCACCAGGATGAGCACCTCTTCCGTGGTGCGCATGATCAGTGGGATCATCATCAGGCCAAGCACCAACCCGCCGGCCAGGGCCGAGAACCCTTTCATCGGGATCACGACCAGGGCGTATACCACAATGCCCCAGATAATGGACGGCACGCCGTTGAGTATATCGGCCGAAAATCGAATCCAAAAATTCAACCGGTTCGAGCCATACTCGGAAAGGTAAACACCGCCCAGCACCCCCACGGGGACCCCCAGCAAGGCCGCTTCACCCAGCAGCACTAAACTGCCAATAATGGCATTGGCCATGCCGCCCCCGGCTTCACCCACCGGCTTGGGCAGGTGTGTGAAGAACTGCCAGTTCACGGCGCTGATCCCCGATTTCACCAAATGGAAAAATACCAGTCCCAGCGGCGCGATAACCAACATCGCGCACCCGCCCATGACCAGTTGCATGAGCCGGTCCTTGAATTTGCGCCAGGGATAGCGGGCCGCTTTCATCGATCATGCCCTCCGGGTAACATTGGCGCCGGCCATGGCATTCATGAGTATCCGCGCCAGGGCGTTGACGATAAGCGTAACGCCTAGCAGGACCAGGCCGATCTCGAACAGTGCGTGCAGGTAAACGTCCGTCGTGGCCTCGGCGAACTCGTTGGCAATCACACTTGCCATGGTGTAGCCCGGCGCAAAGAGCGACAGGGCAATCTCAGGCCGGTTGCCGA
Organism: Candidatus Omnitrophota bacterium; assembly: GCA_023473405.1. Taxonomy (GTDB): domain Bacteria; phylum Verrucomicrobiota; class Verrucomicrobiia; order Limisphaerales; family UBA1319; genus JAMCZD01. The sequence goes on along the minus strand of JAMCZD010000461.1, from coordinate 2,637 downwards.
TCACCATCGTCACGGCCATTGTTTCACCCAGCGCACGCCCAAGCCCGAGGATCACCGCGCCAAACAAGCCTTTCCGCGCGTGACTCAACACAGCCACCCGAATCGCCTCCCACCGCGTGGCCCCCAGGGCATAGGCGGCTTCGCGCTGAAGGTTCGGCACAGACCGCAGGATTTCCCTCGAGACCGACGTGATGATCGGCAGGATCATAATCGCCACAATGATTCCGCCGGCCAGCATGCACACGCCGTAGAGAGGGCCTTTGAACAGCGGCAGGAATCCAAAGGCGGACCGCAGAGCTGGGAACAGGTGCATACGGAGCCAAGGCACCATTACGAAAATTCCCCATAACCCCAAAATGACACTCGGCACCGCCGCCAGCAGTTCGATCAGGACAGTCAGCGGTTGCCGCAGCCAGCGTGGCGCCAGTTCGGTGAGAAAAAGCGCCGTGGCGAGACTCAAAGGAACCGCGATCACCAGCGCCAGGAAGGACGACACCAGGGTCCCATAAATGAATGGCAAGGCCCCATACCTGTCCTCGACCGGGTTCCATTCGCTGCTCACCAGGAATCCCCAGCCGAACTTGTGCCGGGCCAGCGCGGACCAATGGAACAGCACGAACCCGATGATCACTATCAACGCGACCACAACCAGCGCCATAGCCAGGGTGAGCCATTTGAACAGCGGATCGCCCAAGCGCCACTTGCCGATCCGTGCGGCAGCCGCCTTGGATTCGCCTGGCAGTGCAATCGTTCCATTCATATCTGCAAAGGACACCACGAACTGCCGCAAGCCCACTTCAACCGGGACCGCGTCAGACTCAGGCTAATCGAGTACGAGGCCATCGGCTCAACCCTGGATTCCGGCGATCCGCTGCAGCACCCGCTGGCGCAAGTTGTCCGGCAGGGGCGCATAGTCGAGTGCCGGCGCCATTTTCTGGCCTTCGGTCATTGCCCACTTGAGAAACTCGACCAGTTTCTTTCCTTTGGCCGGGTCCATTGGCTTCTGATAAACCAGCAGCCAGGTGGCCCCCGCAATGGGATAGGCCTTTTCACCCGGCGGGTTCACCATCGAAAACCGGAAATCATCGGGTATATGGGCCGTAGCCAAGGCAGCCGTCACCGTCTCGATCGAGGGCGTGATGAAATGGCCATCGAGATTCTTCACCTCGGCAAAGGGCAACTGGTTCTGGTGCGCATACGCCAGCTCCACGTATCCAACGGTGCCTTCGAGCTGTTTCACCTGGCCGGCGACGCCTTCATTGCCTTTGGCACCCAAACCGGATGGCCATTGCACCGAGGTGCCATTCCCCACTTCACTCTTCCATGCGGGGCTGATATTCGAGAGATAATCGGTGAAGATAAATGTCGTGCCGCTGCCGTCGGAACGATGCGCCACGATGACGTCCATGTTGGGCAGGCGGACCCCCGGGTTCAACCTGGCCAAACGGCGGTCGTTCCAGCGCGTGATTCGCCCCAAAAACAGGTCCGCAATCGTCGGGCCGTCCAGCTTGAGCTGCGGATTGCCGGGTAGATTATAAGTAATAACCACTGCTCCCGCCACGGTGGGGATGTGGAAGATTCTGCCGGGAGCCTTCGCCAGGTTCGCATCGCTCATCGGACCGTCCGAAGCGCCAAAATCTACTGTCTGCGAAAGGATTTGTTTTTGGCCGCCGCCGGACCCGATGGATTGATAATTGAATCGGACCGACGGGTCCACTTTGGCGTATTCGTCAAACCACTTCGAGTATATGGGGTAAGGAAAGGTCGCCCCGGCGCCGTTGATCAACATCTGGGCTTGCGCCGGAACCACCAGGGCGGCCAGCGCCAGTCCCAGCAGGGCAAGAATCAAGGTCCTTTTTGATTTCATAATCGTATCGTGTTTCGTCGCATGTCTTTTCGAATGCCGGCTTCCCGCTCGGGCGTAACATCCGGTTTAATCCTCGCTGAGCGCGTTGGCGTTTCGATGGAGAACAAGTTACGATTCGGTGAAGAATTCCCTTCAGACCTTCGCGCTAATAATTCTTGAGTAATCCCAAATTGCAGAGCAAAAAGAAAACCGCATGCACTCACTGATTCGGATATTTATATCCTGCGGGCTGTTGATCCACCTCTTCGGCGGCGGCCTTGCCACCGCCGCACCTCCAGCCGAGACTCAAGGCGGAGGCGCCTCGACGTGGACCGAGCCATGGAAAGACAGCGTGGCGCAAGATTTACAGGCCGAGCAGCGGGCGGGTGAAGCAGCCCAGGTCCGGAGGGGAGAGGTGCCTCCCCATTGGGCGGTGGTCAAGGCGGGCGACCTGGGCCTGGCGATTTGCCAGGTTGCCAACGGGATTCGACTCGAAAGCCTGTTCGACACCCGCCGAGCCCAGGAGTTATTGGCCACGAATTCGCCGCCGATGTTCAACCTTCTCCTGCGACATGCCGGCAGTACCCAGGAAGTCCAGATTGCCTCCGAGACCGGCTGGGACAACACCCGGATTAGCCGGACACCCACCGGGTTAGAGTTGACCTGGAGCGAGCCGGTGTCATCGGAATTGACCGGCATCAGCGTTACGGCTACTGGATTGCTGGACGGCGAGCACAATGCGGTGGCTTGGAAGTTCCGCGTGAACAATGAAAACCCGGACTGGGGGGGTG
>JAMCZD010000189.1:1535-2534 GCA_023473405.1 Candidatus Omnitrophota bacterium | reverse complement strand
TTTCGGGAGCTATTGGCGCGGGCGGCTGGATGCCTTTACTCGCTGGAAACAGCGCTTTGGGTAATATTGCTCATGTCCGCGGGCGTGAGGAGTTTGAGACCGGTCTTTCGGTCTTTCCAGCGAGCTTCTTTGTTCTTGACCCTCGCACCATGGAAGCTCAGTCTCTGTCTGTGAAGCCTGTCCCAAATAGCGAATGTCGCGACTGGTTTTCGAGTCGACGGGATAGGCGCTTGGAACAGTCCAACCAAAGGAGCGAATCATGAAGCAAACCTTGACCCGACGTCAGTTTTTGGGCGCCACCGCCGCCGGTGGCGCGTGGTTACTTACCCGCCTGTCAACCCGCCCGTTGATCGCGGCGGAGGCCGATACCTGGCCAAAGCTGCCGGCAGTGAAGATTTATAAGGTCTATGTTGGGCGGACCGGTGATTTCTACCTGGCTCACCCAACCGAGGAACTCGCCAAGTTCGATAACTACCTCGGCGAATTGGAGCGGAAACTCGGCGACGTGAAATTCATCGGGGGGGACCTTATCCCACCGACTGATGCCGGCCAGGTGGCGGAGAAATTGACCGGGGCGGACGGCGTGCTCTTGATCCATCTCTCGGGCCACGGCGGTGACGCGCCGGTACTGGGCAAACTGATTGAAGCTGGCCTGCCCACGGCGCTCTTCTCGCAGCCGTTCAGCGGGCACGGTTGGATGTATTTCCCGCAATGGCACAAACAACATAAAAAAGTGGTCCTGCTCCCCAGCAGCGATTGGAGCGAGATCGACCGGGTGGTCGGCCTGATGCGGGTGCCGGCCTGGCTGCGGCGAACCCGAATCCTGGCCGTCGGCGGGCCGCATGGGACGGCGGCGGCGTGCTCGGCGGAAGCGATGCAAAAGCAGTTGGGGGCCGAGATGGTGATTGTTCCCAACGAAAGGGTAAGTAACCACGCGCCACCGGCGGCGGTGGCGCCCAAAAACTGACGTCGGGTCAAGGTTTGCTTCATGATTCGCTC
>JAMCZD010000189.1:475-1525 GCA_023473405.1 Candidatus Omnitrophota bacterium | reverse complement strand
TGGTGATTGTTCCCAACGAAAGGGTAATGGAGGCGTATGCCGCCATCGATCCCAAGGCGGCGGAAGCCGAGGCCCAGGAGTATTGGATCAGCCAGGCCAAGGAAATCGTCGAGCCCAGCCGGCAGGACATTATCAATTCCAGCCGCCTATACCTGGCGGTGAGGGAACTCATGATTCAGGAAAAGGCTCAGGCGATCACCAGTTCACATTGCATGGGCGAGCCTCGAGGCTGTCTCACCTTCAGCAAGTTGAACGACCAGGGCTTGGTGGGTGTTTGCGAAGGCGACATCGATTCGACGCTGACCATGCTTCTCTTTGCCTATGCGTTTCGCGCACCCGGGTTTGTCAGCGACCCGGTCGTTGATATTGCCAAGAACGCCCTCATCCACTTCCATTGCACATCGGCTACCAAAATGGATGGGCCCGGCGGTGAACGGTTGCCGTTCCGGATACGCACGCAGAGTGACACCCGAGGCGGGGTATCGCTCGAAGTGGCCAATCGCATCGGCCAGCCTGTTACCTGCGCCAAGCTCGTTAATCTCGATACAATCGTCATTTCCACCGGCAAGATTATCGAGACCAGCACAAGCCCCATGGCCTGCCGCACCCAGTTCACCACGCGAGTCGCCGATGCCAGAAGTATGTTCCTTAATTGGGGCGCAGGCGCCATCCAGGGAGACGTGATGACCCTGCTCCACCGGGTCGTCTTTTACGGCGATTATATGCAGCCGGTTCGCAACCTGGCCGATCTGATGGGGCTTAAAGTGGTCGAGGAAGGCGCCGCGGCATAGATAACTATCCGCCCGCTAAAACGGCCTTGACTTCGATGATCCATGGAAGCGACCCAACCCAACACGGGCAGATACGCCGGCTCAACCGTCGATCTCGTTCCATTCGGCCCTATCCGCCTCACCCGGGTCCTGACCCAGAACGCCGAAACGGAGGTCTATTTCACCGACCGCCCAGGCATTGTGGTCAAGGTCTTTGACTTGAGCTGCTGGAAGGCGGACGAAGTCAGCTATGGACCGTACATGAGTTTCTGCCTCGAAC
>JAMCZD010000189.1:0-441 GCA_023473405.1 Candidatus Omnitrophota bacterium | reverse complement strand
AGCTACAGAAAATCGCCGTCCTAAGCCCGTTTGTGCCCGCTTATTACGGGGCAAACATCGTATACGACAAGAAATTCGCCTTCATCGTAATGGAGTATCTCCAAGGCCAGGACTTCAAATTCTGGTGCGGAGAAGCGGCTCGCAATGGGTTCCCGCCCGAATGGGCCAACGACTTCAGAGAAGCGGTCCACGAAGCGCTGTCCATTGTGGGCATGTTTCACCAGCACAAGATAATACTTCTTGATTTCAAGTCCGATAATATTATTCGACTTACTGATAGAAGGATCAAATTGGTCGACCTCGGCGCCCTTTACACTCCCCGGCACAGCCGTGAGCCGGACAAGTTTGTTTACTCGGCCACGCCCGACCACGCCGAATTATTGATCGACGTGTCCAATATGGAAACGGGGAACATGCCGACGGAGGCTTCGGATATTTTCT
>JAMCZD010000040.1 GCA_023473405.1 Candidatus Omnitrophota bacterium | reverse complement strand
GGCACCAATGGGATATCACTCAGACTGCTCCGCCAATTCCTTCTTCGATGCCTCGATTATTTTCTTCGCCAGTTCATTCGGCACCGGATCATAATGCGAGAAGGATTTGGTATAGAAACCGCGCCCTTGCGTCAAGGAGCGCAGGGCCTGGGAATAATTCAGGACTTCGGCTTCGGGGACTTTAACGATAATAGTTTGGGATTTGCCCAATGGTTCCATACCGTTGATCTTGCCTCGCCGCGAGGAAAGGTCCCCCATCACATCGCCGGTATACTTTTCCGGAACGGTCACGCGCAGTTCAACGATGGGCTCGAGCAAAATCGGGCCCGCCTGCTCGAACGCCAGCTTGAACGCCTCGCGACCGGCAATCTGAAAGGCGATGTCCTTCGAGTCCACCGGATGCGTCTTGCCGTCCACGAGCAACACACGCACGTCCACAATCGGGTAACCAGCCAATATCCCCCCATCCAGTTTGGCTCGAATCCCCTTGTCCACGCTTGGGCGGAACGGTTGATCAATGACGCCTCCGACAATCTTGTCCACAAACTCGTATCCGCTCCCGCGCGACAAGGGTTCCAGGTCAATCGCCACCTTTCCGTACTGGCCCGCGCCGCCGGATTGTTTCTTATGGGTGTATTCAACGTATCGGACGGTCCTGGTGATGGTTTCGCGATACGAAATGCGCGGAGGACGCCGTTCCACCTCCACTTTGAATCGGCTCTTCATGTTATCCAGAATGATATCGAGGTGCACCTCGCCCATCGCGGACAGCAGGGATTGCCGGATGTCAGGATAGTATTTGTAAATGAAAGTGGGGTCTTCCTCGTGCAGCTTGACAAATCCCATCGCAATCCGGTCTTCGTCGCCTTTGTTCTTGGTCACAACCCCGACACTGACCAGTGGTTCCGGGAATCGAATCGGCGGCACCACACAGCCCATGCCCTTTTCGGTCAAGGTATCGTTGGTGTGTGTTCCCTTGAGTTTCAAAAGCGCGCCGATATCTCCGGCGGCAATCACGCTCGTCTCGACCCGCTCGCGCCCCCGGGGGAAATACATGTTGACCGGCCGTTCGGAGATGCTTCTGACGCTGTTTTGCATATCCACGCCGGTAGCCATTTTGCCGCTGAAAAGCCGGACCACATTGAATTCGCCGATATGCTCTTCGGAGATGGTCTTGAAGACAAAGGCCACCAGCGGCCCGCTGACATCGCAGGGGATGACCTTTTTCTGAGCTCCGTTCAGCATCTCGATTTCCTTCCGGGTGGCCGCCACCGGGCAACACGCAACCGCCGCATTCAGGATCAGGTCGGTTCCCATGTTCAGCGTGGCGCTCCCACACAGGACCGGGTAAAGCATTCCGCCGGCCATGCCCTTGGCAAGGCCCTGCCTGATCTCCTCCGCCGAGAGTTCCCCTTTATCGAAATAGGCGTTCATCAATTGTTCGTCGGTCTCGGCCACCGATTCCATGAGTACCATACGCATGGTCTTGACCTTTTCGGCCAAGTCGGCAGGGATATTGACCTTATTGCCGGCGCCCGGGCAGTTTTCGCGCGGGTACTCGAACGCCTCCTGGGTGATCAGGTTCACAATTCCCTTGAAAGACGAGCCGGTGCCGATGGGGTAAGTAACGGGCGCCACGGAAGTCCCATACAGCTCCTTGATTCCGTCCAGCACCGTTTCAAAGTTCGCGCCCTCTTTGTCCATGCCATTAACCAGGAAAAGCCGGGGCGTTCCGGCCTCTTGGACCAGGCGCAACACGCTTTCGGTGCCCACCTGAATTCCGCTCACCGCATCCAACAGGACCATCGCGCTTTCCGTGACGGCCAGCGCGGCCTTTACGTCGCCCACCAAATCCAAAAAACCAGGGGTGTCCAGGAAGTTCAGCTTGTGGTCCTGCCATTCACAAAAGCCGATCCCCATGGAAATCGTCATGTGCCGCTCACGTTCATCGGGTCGGTTGTCAAACAGGCTCGTCCCGTTGGCGACTGATCCCAGCCGAGTGGTCCCCTTGGCGGTGTAACAAAGGGCTTCCATAAGCGAGGTCTTGCCGACTCCCCCGTGCGAAACCAGAGCCACATTGTGTATCGATTGAGCGTCGTAATTCTTCATTTAATATCCCTTTGGAATGGCCGCCTTCGCCCCGCCGTATCTCACCCAAGAAAAGGGCCGGGTGGCAACCTGTATCCTGGCTGCCCGGCACCGAAAACGGGCCGCCTAGTTCGCCAAGAATTATCAAAGACTTAAAATATCATGCAAATAAAAATCAACCAATCTTAAAGAATGCAATGATCGAACTGACGTTCGCTGCCACCCCCGCAGCAGCCGGCGTCAGCCGACCTTGATGGTCCTCCGCTACAGCTTTCGCACTACCAGCACCAAGTTGTCGGCCAGGTGCAGCCGGCCCAAAATGCTTTCCATTGCCCCGTAGAACGTCTTGAGGGGTTTGAGCCAGGAATTCTGCTTGTAAGCCGTGGTGCGTTTGAGCAAACGGGCGCGCGCTTCATCCGGCACCCGCGCATCGCCCCCACGCCAATCGTATAACAAAACCAGCGGATTAAAGTGGGTGGAAAGCAAGGCAACGATTTCAAGCGTCCCGGCGGTCTGCGCCAGATGGGCAAGGGTCTTGGCCGCAAAGTAATTCATGTGATCGGGCATGATATAGCGGTATTTCGTCCCCAGCAAACGCACCGCCAGCGATTTGAGGTTCGGCACCAGCGCAAAGCAATAACCGCCGGGTGCCAACAGGCCCGCCGCGCGATCGAAAAACCGCACCGGATCAATAACATGTTCGAGCACAGCCCAAAACGTGACGGCATCAAATCGCCGCTGGCCAAAATCAAATTCGAGAAACGATTCCCGGATCACCTCGATCCCCTGCCCTTCAGCATGGTCCAATGCGGCGCCGGCCACATCGGTCCCCACCCCACGATAATCGCCAGGGAACCGGCTGTTGAGTTGGTGCAAAAAGGCGCCGGTCGAGCACCCCACGTCCAGCACCGCGCCTCGGGGACAGTATTTGCGGAGAAGGCGCAACTCCCGCTCGAAGCGCACCGGGGAATAATCGCTTTCCAGCTTGTCCGGCGAGAGATAATAATTCGCTTCGGTCCGATCATAAAAGACTCCCGACGCCAGGTCCGCCGCCACCGGGTCGGCGTAAACCATTCCGCAACGGCGGCAGCGCACCAACTCGAGGCCGCCTTTGCGCATGAAAGGTTCGGCATCCGTCCCGCCATCCAAAGGACAAGCCCGATGAATGACTTCGCTTCCGGCATTCATCGGTGCTGGAGCGATCTTACGTAATTCATTATCGGAGGCCGTATTCGGCTTTCAGTGATTTGGTGTAGGCGTACCACTCTTTTTCCACACGGTCCACAGGTCCGATAAGCCGCTCGATCTGATCCACCGTTCCCCCCAGCCGGATCAACTCCAGACAATTCGAACGATAGAAGCCATTGTTGTTGTGGAAAAGAAAATGGACAAGGATCCACCAATGCAGGCAGCGCAAATTGAAATGACAGCTCAGGGACGGCCCCCCTTCGCTAAAGACTCCAACCCTGTCGGTACTCCCGCTGTAGAAGCCGGTTGGCCGCCTCGTCGTTGGTGATGCGCAGGTTGGGTCCGTCCCATTGGAGCTTCTTTTGCGCACGCACGGCGACGTTGCCCAGCAGGCAGACTTCGGACAACAGCCCGGCGTGATCGACGAAGTTTGAGCCGGCAGGCGGGCCGCCGCGGCAGGCATCCACGAATTCCTTATAGTGACCGGGCGAACGCGGCAGCGTTTTGGGCGGTTTCCGGTAATGTTCCATGCGCGATTCCGGAATGAGGCGGTCTCCCATCAGTTTGCCCTTCTCACCGATATAAATCGTATCCTGCATCGGGTCGTCCGGTTCGAGCTCGGGAGGCCGGGGCGGGCGCAATCCACCGTCATACCAGGACAGCACCACGGGCGGCATGTCACCGCGTGCCGGGAATTCAAATCGAGCCAGGACGCCCAACGGGTAAATCTCGGGTCCCAGCTTGGTGGAGCTGGCTTCGACGCTGATCGGGTGGCCGAGCTTGAGTGCCTTGAACACAGACGAGAGCTTGTGGGCGCCGAGGTCGCCAAATTGGCCGGTGCCGAAGTCCCACCAATTCCGCCACAGCCATGGATGATACGCGGGGTGATATGGGCGATACGGGGCCGGACCAAGCCACAAGTCCCAATCCAAGCCATCAGGGATGGGCGGTGTGTCCGGGGGACGGCCTTCCCAGGTTGGCCAACTCCAAAACCGGGCGCCGCACCACACCTGGACTTCGTGCACGGGGCCAATGGCGCCGTCGGCAATCATTTCGCAAACCACGCGCGCGGCTTCGCTGGCCTGGCCCTGGTTGCCCATCTGCGTTGCCACCCCGGCCCGGCGCGCCGTTTCGGCGACCTGGCGCGCCTCGAATACGGAGTAGGTAAGCGGCTTTTCGCAATAGACGTGTTTCCCCTTCTTGAGCGCGGCCATCGTAACCACGGCGTGGGCATGGTCCGGAGTGGCCACCATGACGGCATCCACGTCCTCTTTATCGAGCAATTCGCGATAATCCCGATAGGTCTTGCATCCGCGGTACTGTCCGGAGCGCTGCTGTTTGGCGTAGTATTCTTCGACGGCGCGTCTTGCCGGCTCACGCCCGCAGAGTCGCAGGTCTTTACCTTCGGACCAATTCCAGGAAAGGTAATGGCCGCCCTCGCGGTTCACGTCGCATACCGCGACTATCTGGGTCTCTGGAATGGCCTGGAACTCAGCAATGTCCTGCATCCCTTGGCCGCCCACGCCGATGCCGGCGATGGTAGTCTTCTCGCTCGGCGCTACCTGTCCCGCCCCGCCCAACACATAACGAGGCACCACGGTGAAAGCGGTCGCCGCCGCGGTGAGCTTAAGAAACTTACGACGGGTGGTCCGGTCGACGCCGAAGAGAGGATTACCATTCTTGAAGGAATCGTTGCTTTTCATGGACGGTACTTTTGGTTCAATCAACCGCATTTCTACAAACGAAGGGCAAAATCATTCTGGCGCCCCGGAAACGGCCAAACATTTCCGGGACACCACACTAGCCATCAAGGTATCTCAGTCTGCAACCAGGGCGCTGGGACTGATTTTTGATCGTCCTTGGGGTCTAGGTTCCATTGCAGGTCTTCGGGGGTTACGGTCGACTCGACACCGTCAGGGGGCACTTCGGCCTTGGCGGTCCAGAGAATGGCGTTCAAGACCAGCTTCCGGAAGTTGTCGTTGCCCCAATTGTTGTGGAAATGTCCGCCGGTGAAACCGAACCCGCGACCGCCATCGGGTCGTTCGAGTGCCCAAGCCAGGATTTCGGCGCGGCCCGCATGCTCGCGAGCGGCGGCTGTGCCGCGTGTATCGTCCGGGGGCATCGCTTCGAGGATGGGTGTGAAGCCGGTTTGTTGTGAAGGAAACTTGATGTTGTAATACCATTCATCCACCAGCGAGAACGGTTTGACTCCTCGAGTTATAGGATGCTCAGGCAGATGCGCGAAATCGGCTTTCCAGGTCGGATTGGTCGAATAACCGGTTTCGTAGTAGCCACCGATCCAATCGGTAAACTCGGCACCACCGTGGTTTTTGGGCACCTCGACCGTGTAGTGAATGCAGGCCAACCCGATCCCTTGCTGCATCAGGCCGCCCAGCTCGCTCAACCGGTGATCACGGATCATTGGATTTCCCTGTCCGCCGTCGACGAAGAATACCAAGGCATCGGCGTTATCGAATGCCGTCGGGTCCATGGGCCACCCATCGCAATGAATGTAAGCCGCCGTCACGATGCCGGGCACCTTCTCGAGGCAATGATTCCAAAGGGCCACGCCCGCGTTATGCTCGTGAGCGCCCGGTCCATGGCTCGGACCGCCGGCGACCAGGACCACTTTTTTCGCATCAACAAGCGGCAGCCGTTTGAGCCGGATATCTTTGAACTGGATCGTCATGGGTTGGCCGGCGTGCAGTTGGAGCGCCAGGATGCCCGAGCGCGCGCGTTTGCTTGCCTGCTCATCGGTGACGTCCACCGTAACGCGTCCATTGATTTTGTGGACCAGGTGATAGCCGCGGGCAATGATGACGTAATCGTTCCAGTCTTCGTTTTTGATTCCCGCCTGGATTTCGTCCGAGTTGCCGACCGATCCCACCACTTGAATCTTGCCATCGGGATCAATAACCACTTTTTGACCGCGATTGGCGAGGATGCCGCGCATCCGTTCTTCATAGAGAATTCCACTGTAGGTCTTGCCGGTCTCGATGTCGGCCTGGTAACCGCCCGCCACCCAGTTGCCAAAATCGCGGCTGCGGTATTGGACGCCCGAGTTGCCCCATTTATCCGGATTATTGCCGGCGATCCGATACGACAGGTGCAACTCGAAGTCATCCAGCGGGCCCTCGCGCCAGATGAGGAATGTATTGCCTTTGGCCGGGTTATCCTTGGTTGTCTGTCCGGTGATCACCCCGTCCTGGACGGACCAGAACTTGGGATCGCCATCCCAACCGGTCAGGTCATTGCCGTTAAACAAGCTCTTGAATCCCGCTTCAACATCGGCCGCCGCGACGACCGCCATTGAACCGGCGATGAACGCGACCGAAAGGATCAAGGCACGCAATCGAATTTGAATTCTCATATGGGTAACATGGATAACGTCGAGCGGCGTCTATTTGAAAGTCTTTTTGAGAAATTTCAGGCCGTTGACCGCAATATCCTCGCGGCTCGGTTCGAGCATGCGCCAGATCGAAGCCGCCTTGGCGATGACCTTGACGTCGGGAGTGAATGATTCGATCACGACATCTTGCTTGTAACCGATCTTCTTCACGGCGGCGGCGATGCCTTTCCAATCGACATGGTCATGGCCGGGGGCGCCGCGGTCGCTGCCGCTCGCATGCAGATGGGCGAGCCGCTTGCCGGCGCGCAAGACGGCCTGCACCGGATCCTTCTCCTCGATGTTCATGTGGAAGGTGTCCAAGTGAATCCCCAAGGCGGGGCTGCCGACGTCTTCGATCATCTGGAGGGCCTGCTCGCAGGTGTTGATGAAATCGCTCTCGAACCTATTGAGCGGTTCCATGGCGATCACGACCTTCTTGTTCTCGGCGTACTTGCAGATTTTCTTGAGGTTCCTGACCACCAATTTCCATTGCGCCTTACGTTCCTTATCCGGGACCGCTTCCGCCCGCCCAACCGCGGAATAGACCGGGCCCGCCAGGGTCGGCGTTTCCAAGACCGCCATCGCGTCAATCAAATCCTTCATGTAATCGAGGCTGGCCTGCTGCGCCTCGGGGGTGCCACGCAGGTCGCGGTCGAGTCCGAATGCGCCGCACATGGATCCGCACACCAGGCCGTGCTTGTCCAATTCAGCCTTCACAAAGGCGGGATCGATATGCGATCCGTCCTCGAGGGCAATTTCAACCGAATCAAAACCCCACTCCTTGAATTGGGGAAAGAGCTTGGTGCTTTCGTTGGTGAATGGTGAAGTAAACAAGAAGGTGTTGATGCCGAATCTCATAAGGATTTTTTTGGGGGTCAGGGTAGCTGAACAAGGCTAAATGTCAAAACTATTTCCGCCCCGGAACGTGCGGTTCATCGGCGTTGGAGACTGAAGAACTGGCGAGTCTGGTTCGGGACAATGATGCAACTGTTTTGTCCGTTAGTGACCGGGAGTTCAGCCGAAACGGATGACCAGGCGGATGGGAATGCCAGGTCCGGCGTGGAATAGAGGGCCCAACCGGTGGCGGCGGCGGGCCAGAAGAATCGCAAGCCGTCTCCCGCGGGTTCCCAGGATAAGGTGGGCAGGTACGCCTCGCTGGCGGTGACTCCCATTAGACTGAGATCAAAGCCGAGGTCGGAACTGGTGGGATCGGATTGGTGGATTTCGACGGCCAACAGGTTGGTGCCGGCAACCAGGTGGTTTGGGCTCGCCTCAGCGTCGAAGTAGGTCAATTCATCGGCGCCGCCTACGGCGCTCGAGGCCAAGGTATTGTAGAGGATGGTTCCCGTCGGCATGTTGCTGCGAAAAATCTCGTGCCCGTTCAAGTATGCCACCGCGCCGTCGTCGCGCAATAGGCTCAGCCGCAGCGCCGCTAACTGGTTCAAGTTGGTTATGACGAATGGCCGCCGGAAATAGGTGGTAATGAACTTGTGGTTCGGATCGGACCCGAATCTGACCTTGGTAACGTCATCATAGTCCCCATAGCCGAGTTTGGCCGCGCCTTGCGGCCAGAGGCTGTCGTTGAAGTTGGTTCGAGTCCAAACACTGCCCTGGTTTGATCCGTTATCCAGGTATTTCCAAACCGCCCCGGTCGGAATCAGCGAAACCAGGGCCTGACCGGATGACGGTATGCCGATGAAATCACGGCTGGCCGTATCGGCCCGGAGCAGGATGGGATTGGTGAAATAGGGATGGATGAATGCATAACCATCAAGCCTCGCACTCAAGGAATAACTGCCATTGGCCAGCCCGGCCAGTTTATAAGTGCCATCACTGTCGGTAATGGTAAATTGCGCGGACGACACCGAGACTCGAACGCCGGCCAGCGGGCTGCCGTCGGCGGTGATCCTGCCGCAAACCACTCGAGTGGTCGGTGAACCGACGCGGATGAGAAGGGAATCGCTGGCGAGACCGCCTTTCATATCCGATGCCGCGCAGCGAACGACGTATAGGCCGGTGGCGCTCCAACGATGGCTCACGACAGGAGTGTTGGCACCGAAACTCCGGTCCCCGAAGTCCCAGGAAAAGGCCAGGCCGTCGCCATTCGGATCGGAAGCGGTGGCGGTAAAATTGACCAACGAGTTGGGCAAGGCGTTGGTGCCGCCGGCGCTCAGGCTCAGCATGGGCGACAAGTTGGTGGGAAAAGCCCCGCGATTCACCATCACCAGAACCGAGATGGGAGTGGTGGCCGCGGTTCCCAACGGGGTGATATGAATGCCGGCCGGGAAGTCAGAAAAGGTGCGGCCGAAGACAATGGCCGAGTCGTCCTTGCCATCCAACGATCCCGGGGTGGTATCGAGCAGGAGAGAACTTTGGTTGCCCAATTGCGCCCAACGCAGCCCCACGCCGTTCATGAGCCATTTGTTGCCGGTGAATTTTTGGCGGAACTCGACCCAGTAATTGGTGCTGGCGTTGCGGGAAATCTTCAAGGCGCGCACGCCGGTGGAATTGGTGAGGTCATGTGGATAGATTTGGTAAACCCCGTTGGTGGTGAAGGTCCGGACGCTGCTTGCCGTCAACCAATTCAGGTAATTCTTATAACGCGCATTAAAATGCCTCTGGCCCGCCATTGCCATGCCCATGGTATCGAACGGGTCGCCATACTCGATGCTTGTCCCCGGGCCGATGACGCTATCCCCGCCGGTATCCCAGAAATTGGCATGCATCAGTCCGAAGTTGTGGCCGAGTTCGTGCGCGGCGGTTCCGGTGTCAAAGCTGGCGTGAAGCCAGACGCCGGCCGCTCCGATGTAACCAAGGCCGGCCCAACTCCATCCGGGGACATTTCCGAAACAGATGATGTCGAAGTGATAGTTGCCGAGCTTGAAACCGGCAGCCGTGGCGGCGGCGCGCGCGTCCGTTCGCAACTGTTCGAACAAATCGTTGGCCCCGTAATACGCGGCAGAATGAGGCATGCGGAAGGTGGGCGTGATGTCTGACCCGGCGCCTTTGAGGGTGAAGCTGGTTCGGCCATAGGAACACTCTCGATAGAAGGCGTTAAGACCGCTGATCAGCGACACGCCCGTGCTATCGGAAAACGGGATCCCGGGCAGATCGGAAAAATCAACGCGGATCAGTATCAGTTTCTTGGTGCCTTCCGTCCAGGCGGACTCGATCTGAACCGAACTGGTCGAGAAGTCACCGGGGCTGGGGTAGGTTTCCGCGGCAATCAACTGGTCGTTCAAGGTCTCGGCATGACCAGGTGAACAGAGAAACACGGGCTCGCCCGCGACCTCGACCAGCGTTTTCTCATCCGGCGCGGACGGTGCCCGGCCGCACACAGCGCAGAGCGGGTATGGAGCGGCGGTTTTGAATTTGGCGGCCTCGCCGGGCTCAAGCTGCCGAACGGGGTTTTCATCAACCGCGAGCAGACCGTCCAAGGCAATGCCATGCATCGGGATGTTCTTGTGGGTGGGCTCGCCCAACCGTCGCCCATAAACAAAGGCGTGGTAGGTTTTGCCGTTGATTCGGGCAAGGCGGAAGACCGGTTTCACTTCATTCTCCCGTCCCGGCTCAGCCAAGGCCGCCAGGACGGCCAGGTCACCACGGCCCGCCACACGTTCCTCGAGCAAGGCAAGAACGGACGGCGGCAGGTTCTGTCGCACCGAGGCGGGCACGCTCAGTTCAAGCGCCCGGGCCGGATCGGACTGGATGAGGTCAACCATGTCATTACGTCTTTGTTGCGCCAGGCGCACGCCTTGCTTATCCAGGGCAAGCCGGTCGGACGACGCAAGCGCGTTTACGTAGCCCTGTGTCCATGCTTTAAAACGGTCAAAGGCAGGCTCAAGCCGTGGATCAGCGGGCTTGACCGCAGGTTTTAGATGGACAACCGGAGGCGCGCAACTGGTGGCATACGGCGCCGAGGAAGGCACAGGCGGCGGAGAAACGGCGCGGGACGGTGCCAATGGTTTACTGCTCATAGTTGATGAAGAGACGGGCGGGTTGACCCGCCTGTTCTTCTCGGAGCTCGGGCGGATAAAAAAAAGGGTGACCGCAAGGCCGGCAGCCAAAATGGCTATGAAGAAGCGGTAGTTCACAAACTCGACACAGTATCCGCCGGTCCATGGGCAGAACAAGCAAATTGGGCGGGAACCGGGCGATTCTCATTATGAAGGCCCGTTTCACTTCACCTCTCGCTTTGTATTATGCCGTAACGCAGGTCAATGCGCGGCTAACCAACGATTTGGAGTAGCGCAACACCGCCGAGTTGACGATTTGGAAATCGGCGATACGGCAGGTTTGGATACCTGTGTTGCACTACAATTATTCAGCAGCGCAGGGCCAGGCGGCAGCGGTTCCGAAAACCGGCAGACCGGAGGTCCGCCCCGAGATTCACCCGGGCGGTCAGGGCGCATGCAATGCGCTTTACGGGACCGGTTATTCTCCTTTAAGCTCGGCGGCATGGTAGCGCTTGAAACCACCGAGCTGTTTTGCGGTCTCCCGCCCGGGGAACAGGAATTTCTGAAGAACATCGCCGACCTGAAACGATTTGCCGCCGGGCAGGTAATATTTCGGGAGGGTGACCTTGGCGATTGTCTCTACGTGATCGCGGAAGGCCGGGTTCAGATTTCGGTAGTGCTTGAGCCGCAAAAGCAGCAAATTATATCCCGTTTTGGGCCGGGGGATTTCTTCGGTGAGATGGCGGTCCTGGACAATTCGCCTCGATCAGCTTCGGCGATTGCGGAAGTGGAGACGCAGTTATGGCATATCCCGCGCAAAGGTCTTTTGCTTCTCTTGGAGCGATTGCCCGAGCTTGCCTTTGGCCTGATGCGGGAATTCAGCCAGCGGCTCCGGGAATTCAACCATCACTACGTGCGGGAGGTATTGCAGGCGGAACGATTGGCCCTGGTCGGCCGGTTCGCCCGCTCCATCGTGCACGATTTCAAGAATCCGTTGGCCATTATCAGCCTGGCGGCCGACATGGGAGCCTTGGAGGCCTCGCCGGAACTGCGGAAGCTGGCCCGCGACCGGGTTCGCAAGCAAGTGGACCGCCTCAACGGCATGATCTGCGAACTGCTGGAGTTTACCCGGGGCACCCAGGCCGCGATGGTGCGGGTCTTGGCCGATTACTCGGTTTTTATAGCTCAACTGATCGAAGAGAACCAGATGGCACTGGACGAAAAATCGGTCACGGTCTCATTCGACAATCCGCCGCCGGCGGTGCGGCTGTTATTGGACTGCCGCCGCTTAAACCATGCCTTCGCCAACCTGATTCACAATGCGATCGAGGCGATGCCGAATGGAGGCAAGATAGTCTTCCGTTTTTCGGTTCGGCAAAAGGAGGTAGTCACCGAAATCGAGGATACTGGTCCGGGTATAGATCCCCAAATCGCCGGCAGCCTGTTCGAGCCGTTCGCAACCTTCGCCAAATCAGGGGGGACCGGTTTGGGGCTCTCGATTTGCCAACGCATCATTCACGATCATCACGGCCAGATACAGGCCCGTCAGGAGCCGGGGCGCGGCGCCATATTCTCGATTACGCTGCCCTTGCCTTGAGATATGAAGCGCATCCGCCTTCTGTCGGAGCAGGTTGCCAACCAGATTGCCGCCGGGGAAGTGATCGAGCGCCCCGCAAGCGCCGTTAAGGAATTAGTCGAGAACGCCTTGGACGCCCATGCCCGGCGCATCGAGGTCGAGATTGAGGCCGGCGGTCGCAGTTTGATCCGCGTTAGTGACGATGGGATCGGCATGAACCGGGACGACGTGCTGCTGTGCCTGGAGCGGCATGCCACCAGCAAAATCCAATCCGCGGACGATCTCCACGCCGTGATGAGCTTGGGTTTCCGCGGTGAGGCATTGCCCAGCCTAGCCAGTGTCAGCCGGTTCACTCTCACCTCGCGTGAACATGATCCGGCGGTCGTTGACGCCACCCAGGTAATCATCCACGGCGGCAAAATGATCGCCGTCAAGTCAGCAGGGGCGCCTCCGGGGACTTGCGTCGAGGCGCGCCAACTTTTTTTCAACCTGCCGGCGCGGCGGAAGTTTCTCCGGAGCGAAGACACCGAGCGCGCGCATATCCAGCATTACCTGACCTTGGCCGCCTTGGCCTACCCCGAGGTAGCCTTTGGCTTCATCCAAGACCATCGCCTGGTTTGGCAATTGCCAGCCCTCAAAACCGAGCCTTCAGGCCGTCCCGCCCTAAGCGCCCTTAAGGAAAGGTTGCGCGCCCTGTATGGTTCGAGCGAAGGGCTGCTGCCGGTTGACTTTTCCGCTACCCTGGCGCCGTCCGATACGCCGGAGTGCGCCGCCAATGAATCATTGCGCGTCTGGGGATTTCTGGGCGCCCCGGGCATGTCGCGCTCCACCCGCGACAACCAGCACCTGTTCGTCAATCGCCGCCCGGTCGAGAATCGCGGACTGAACTTTGCCCTGCTCGAAGGCTATCACACCGCATTGATGAAAGGCCGGTACCCGGTCTGCTGCCTCTTTGTGGAAGTGAGTCCGGCGGAGGTCGATGTCAATGTGCACCCGGCGAAGCGCGAAGTGAAATTTCGCCACGAGAAGGCCGTCCGTAATTTGGTGGTTCAGGCTGTTCGTGAAGTCCTCCTGGCCTTTCATGCGCCGCCTCATTCCCGGCCCGCCGTTGCTCCCTCGCCTTCCGCGGACTTCAATCCCCCGTCGACAACGGCGGTTCGACCATCGGCGGAGCAGTCGCCACTGCCGCTGTCTCCTGCACCTTTGGCGCCCGCATCGGCTCCTGCGCCCGATAAACCAGAGGAGCCGCGCACGCCAGTCCCGGCCAAGTCCGTTTTCAACGGCGCTTCCCGAACCGCGCTCGCGGCACCGCCGGCTACATTGGGTCAATCCGAGGGCAAGCCGGAGACCGCGCCGGGGGCGTTCAACACGGCGCCCCAGGTCAAGCCCCCATCCTCCCCGGCTGCCCAGGAAGCCGCGGCGGATTCCGGGACCGCGCTGCTGTCGGTTCCACTGCGGTTGGTGGGCTCAATCGGCCGGCTCTACGTCGTGCTCGAATCGGATCGCGGAAGGCGCGGGAGCAACGGCGGGCCGGGAATGAGGCGGCGCATGA
>JAMCZD010000334.1 GCA_023473405.1 Candidatus Omnitrophota bacterium | reverse complement strand
TGAGGAGCTAGCGGCCATCAACATCACTCCGCTGCGCTTTCACGGGGAATGGAACTACATCATACGCCCAAGGACAGAGGCGAAGTTGTAAACGTTATTTATTTCCACTCCCTAACCGTTACGGTAGGGCGGTGCTGCGCCGCCGCCCTGGAATAACGGGACGTGACGCAACGCGCCTTTACCCGGATATAATGATCCACCACGGATTTCACCGATTCCACGGATTTTCTTCTACTTCTTATGATCCGTGTCATCCGAGTAATCCGTGGTTAACCCACTTCTGCCGCCCCTTCTGGATAGGATCACCATAGTATGTAACACTATGCGCAGGTTTCGAACCGACTAGGCCGCGAGTAGCCTCAGTATTGATGCAAACCATTGTTCTCGTTGAATCGCAGTTATATTTTAGAAAATCCTGGACTTCATCTACTTCCTCTACACCTGAGGTTCATAGATGATTTCAAACCAAGCAAATTGGCTGGTGGATTCGGTTCGGCGCCTGCACCGCCGGACTGTTGCTGAAACATGTCCGATGAACCGTATCCTCCTAACTCTAGCCAAAGATATTTGGCTAGGGTTTTTCCCCATCTCTCGACGGCGCCATCGGTGATACCAAGGTCAAGAATTTCAGCGAGTTGCCGCTGGGATAGTTGTCATTACCCGATTATACACCTGGCGAATGGCGCTGCGATGTTCCGCTACCGTTCTCATGAAGGCCGCCGCATTCGAGAATCCGCAACGCACCGCCACCCGATAAAGCGGCGCCGGGTCATCCGGCAATTCGGTCTCACCCACATAACTCCACCGGCGCAGAATCCCCTCGATCCGCCGGAGGGCGCGGTAGTTCGAGATGAGTGAATCAGCGTCTGCGGGACTGATTGCCTGGGTTGATCGCGCCTTTTCCAAGGCGAGCAGTGTGTTCGGTTGCTGCCATCCATGTGCCAGGCAAAGCGTTTGGGCGATAAATTCCGCGTCCACCAGGCCGCCTGCCCCGGTCTTGAACGCCAGGGATTCCTTCCCGGCCGGGACACGTTCCTTCTCGATTCGCTGTCGCATCCGGGCAATTTCCTGTTTCCAATTGGGAGTGTAAGCGGCCAGGGGTAGGCTGGGCCGTCCGAAATTGGTCAGGGTGGCGGCCATTTCCTGAAAGCGTTGCCCCAGATTCAGGTTGCCCGCAATGGGCCGGTTACGGGTCAGGGTCTGTATCTCCCAAAGCTTGGCTCGATGCCGATAATACTCCTCGTAAGCCTTGAGCGTGTTCACCAGGAGCCCTTTTGAACCGTCAGGCCGCAGGCGGGCGTCGGTGGGAAAGGCGACTCCCAGTTCAGTAGGGCTGGACAAGAGGTCCATGGCTTTGACGGCCAATTCCTGCAACGACGCCAAGTCCTTAACCCGGTTATCGGCCACAAAAAGCAAATCGATGTCCGACCCATAGGTGAGTTCGGCCCCGCCGAGCTTGCCCAGACCGATCACCACAAATGGCGCCGTCGACCGCTTTCGCTCCCGTAGCACGACCTCGAGAGCGTATTGCAGACAGGCATCCGCTAACGCCGTCAGTTCAACCAGGTTCTGCTCGAAATCGGCCCAGCCGAGAATGTCCCGCAAGCCAATGCGCATAAACTCGGCTTGGTGATAACGCCGAATCCAGAGCCTTTGATCCTGGTCGTGCAAACCGTGGCGCAAGTCCTTCAGCGTCTCCTCCGCTTTCTTGGTCCGGCGCAGCCGCCCGCTCAGTTCGAGGTCATCGAGCAAATCCGGCACCCGGATCGCTATCTCGGCCAGAAACTCCGATCGGTCGAACAGCATCAGCAGCAACTCGAACAAGGACGGCTTCTCCGCCCACAGCTCGTATAGCGTCGAGCGCGCCCCATACGCCGCTACGTAACTGTCCAGGCGCGCCAGTACCCGGTCCGGGTCGGAAAGAACGGCAGACGGCAAGCGATCCCCAACCGGGACATCCTTCTTCGGACATAATCCCAACAGCCGCGGCAATAGCTCCCACCCCAGTTCCATCGTGCGCGCCGAGACGTGGACGTAACCTGGACCGTGCACCAGCGCCTCGAGCAACCGCAACGCCTTGTCCGGCTCGCGAAACGAACAGTTGGCCAGCAGCTTTTTCCATTCGTCTCTCCCTTCGTCAAACTCAGCCGGCAAATCGCGCTTCGGAAGCGGCGCGTCAACCTTCAGCAGCTTGTCGTAAACCTGCCGGACCCGGTCCGTATGCGCGCGAAGAGCAGTCTCGAATTCAAGCCGGCCGGCATAGCCCATCAGGGCACCCAAACGCGCCCGGGCTCGGGCCTCGTTTGGAATGGTGTGGGTTTGCAAGTCCGCCTCCATCTGGAGACGATGTTCGAGCTCGCGCAAAAAGCAATAAGCCTGCTCGAGAACCGCTCCTTCGTCCGCCTGCAACAGGTTGTACTGCACCAGTTTCTCGAGGACAGGCAGGGTCTGCGATTCCTGCAAAAAAGGCAGCCGACCCGCGGCTGGAAGTCGGAGCGATTGCACCATAAATTCAATCTCCCGAATGCCGCCCCGCCCCAGCTTT
>JAMCZD010000456.1:642-2517 GCA_023473405.1 Candidatus Omnitrophota bacterium | reverse complement strand
CATTCACCTCCATGAAAATCACACCGCCAATGCCGGCGCGTTCGAGCGCCTCGAAGTCCGCCGTGATACCTTCGCGTGTGAGGTTGCCGTCCATGACAAAGTAATAGACCCAGGGTCGGGCCGAGTCCGGTGGATGCAGAAACTCCTTCTCGAGCTTGCCGCTGATGTGCGTCGCGCAGGCCTGGAGGCCCTTTCGATACAGATCATTATAAAGACCGATTTGGTCGAACGGGATTGCTTTGAACCCCTTAATCTTCTGGAATGCGGGCGAATCGGGTTTGAGGGTGAAATCGAGATTCGAGGCATTGAGGAAGCCGGGATTTTCGGGTGTTTCCCAATTGTTCTCGATCGTGCCGCATTCGCGGGCCTCTTTGGCAACGTCCATCTTGCCGCAGCCCACAATAAGATTACGCGTCACGCGATTGCGTTTCGGAAAACCCGGTTGGTCATCGAGGATATTTGCCAACTCCGGATACCGGCTCTTCCACGGCTCCTGTTGATAGGGGACGGCCTTGAGCCGGTTCATGAGGGTGTCCCAATCCTCCGAGCCGGGACCGCACCAGTTCATGCCGCGGTTGTCGATATGAATTGGAATCTTGCAATCGACGATGATATTGTTATCGAGCACATTGTCGCGACCGCCCCCGATCAGGAAGCCGCGGTAGACGCGGCAGATAACGTTTCCAATGGATATGACCCCGCAGGAGGTATCGTCCACGTAGATGGCCTGGTTGCCCACGTTGAGGCTCCCGCCAATGTCATGGAAGAAATTGTTGCGGATGACCGTGCCGCGAACGGTCCAATCCCGCCCGGTGTAGATGGCCCCGGCATCGTCGGTCTCGGTGCAGACATCGTGAATCTCGTTGAACTCGATCAGGTGTTCGTTCCCGCTGAAGTCGATGGCGTGGTGCGGGGCGTCGTGGATGAGATTGTGCGAGGCGCGGCACCCGACTCCGCTGAGGAAAAGGGCATCCTTGTGGGTCCGAAACAAGCGGCCGAAGTGGTGGATATGATTATTCTCGGCGAAGTTGTTGCAATGCATAAGCGTCGCGCGGTCGCCACCATCGAGTGAGATACCGGCTCCGCCGAGGTTATAAAGGTCACAGGAGAGCACGCCGTTGTCGGTGCCTCCCCTGATGTAAACGGCGTCGGTGGCAATGTTCCGTATAATGCAACCCGTGACCCAGTTGTGAGTGCCTCCGGACATGGTAATGGCTGCGCCGCGAGAGAACTCGAATACAAGCCCGCGCAACATGATGTTCGAGGCGCCGGCAATCGACACCATCGGAGTATCGAGCAGAGATAAACCAATCTCCTGGTCCTGCAAAGGCACCGGCGGCCAGAAGTAAAGGATGCCCGACTTGCGGTCCACGTAATACTCGCCGGGTGAATCAAGTTCTTCGAGCAGGTTCAGGGCGAAGTAGTATCCGCCCGATGGTCCTCCGATGCCATAGACATGAGGAGCGGCGAAGGTAATGGTTTTCTTCTCCGGATCGATCTTCGCCACCTTGATGCACTGTTCGAACCACTTGTAGCACCAGTAGCCGTTCAGGTAAACCTCATCGGCCTTGAGCCAGCGCTGGGGACGATCCCCTTCGTAAATGAACATGCCGGGCCGGTCAGGCTTCTCGTTCTCGCGCGGCTTCGATCCGGCGTCTAAAACCTTGCCGATCTTGGCGAAACCCTGATTTGGCCATCGGGCCAGTTGCATTGGTTGGCGGTCAAAGAACAGCTCGGGCCAACCGGCATACCCCTGGAAGGTGACCGGGAACGGCTTGCCGAAGTCGGTAACGCCGAGTGCCTTGAGGTCGGCCTGCAGCACCTTGCCGCGAGCGGAGGGATCCAAT
The DNA here is from genome assembly GCA_023473405.1 of Candidatus Omnitrophota bacterium. GTDB lineage: Bacteria > Verrucomicrobiota > Verrucomicrobiia > Limisphaerales > UBA1319 > JAMCZD01. Next base: position 670 of record JAMCZD010000456.1, on the reverse strand, counting down.
CGATCGAGGACAGCCTTGTCCGTGACAA
>JAMCZD010000456.1:0-632 GCA_023473405.1 Candidatus Omnitrophota bacterium | reverse complement strand
AATGCATTGGGTGGAATGGAAACACCGCCCACAATGCGCACCTGTTCCCCTTCAACGGACCTCCACACTGTGGGAGCTTGCGTGGCTCCTGAATCTTCGCCAGTAAGTTCGAGCGTGCGATCAAGACGGTAAACACCACCGCGCAGCCACACGGTGATCCCTTCCGCTCCTTCTTGAGACTTGCGTATGTTCCTCGCCGCGTCGCGGGCCCGCTCCAGGGTGGCGAAAGGAGCGTTGCGGGTGCCCGGGTTTGTATCCTTGCCATCGGGCGCCACGTAGAGATCGGCAGCATCGCATCGCCCGCCCCACGCGCACAAAACGAATATAACCAAGCAGACTTTGACAAATACAGTCAGTGAGATTTTCAAGCTGATTTACCTCCACAAGTTGAAATGAAACCTCGAGTCACAGGTTTTTGAACGCTTTTCCATGATTGGGAACGAGGATAGCTGTCGAAGGACTCGGGACAAGAAAAATAAGGGTGTATTCAAAAGGAAGGCGCTTGAATTTTTCGCGACAGACTTTAGCCTTCCTTGCACGGATGAATTTAGCAGACCAGCCACCACTTGCGCCGCTTGATGTTCCATAACGGCGGCATCCTTGTGCAACAGCGGTTCGCACTCGGCTCCGCT
>JAMCZD010000165.1 GCA_023473405.1 Candidatus Omnitrophota bacterium | reverse complement strand
TGGAAGTGCGAGGACGGGCAGCCCCAGTGCGGCAAGTGCGGTGCCTGCCGGAAAATCGCTGCGGGCAAGTTCGCCGATGTCCAGACCATCGAGCTGGCCGCCGGGTCTTTCAATGAAGAAAGCCAGAGCCAGACAACGCGCATCAGTGTGGAGCAAATCGAACAACTGCAGCACGACGCCAGCTTGCCACCGTTCGAGGGTAAGGTCAAGGTCTTCATCATTGACGGCATCGAGAACCTTTCCACTGGCGCGGCCAACCGGCTGCTGAAGACACTGGAAGAGCCCCTGCCGGGAGTCTATTTTCTCTTGCTGGCTTCTGATCTGCGTCGGGTGATAGCGACGGTCGTTTCCCGTTGCCAGAAGGTGGAGCTTCAACCGGTTTCCAGCCGGCTCATTGAGGATGCCCTGATAAGGGAGGTGGCTGTTCCGCCGGAGAAAGCCGCCTTACTTGCCCGTCTTTCCCGTGGTTGCCCCGGTTGGGCTTTGAACGCGGCGCGGGATGAAGCCCGGCTCGAAAAGCGCACTGGACAACTGGATGAATTAATTGACATAATAGAGACAGGGACAGAACAGCGTTTGTCTTATGCCGCTACAATGGCGACGCGCTTCCAGCAGAAACGGGAGCCGGTGCTGGAGCAGTTGGACATGATGCTGGAATTTTCCCGGGATTTGCTCCTGGCCAAATCGGGACGCATGGATTTCGTAACTAACCTCGACCGCAAGGATGTGCTGGCGGACATGGCTGCCAGGCTGAAGATAGAGCAGGTAAGGGATTTGATTCAAAGTACACGGGAAGCCGCCGAAAGATTGAGGCTGAACGGTAATGCCCGGTTGGTGCTGGATGTGCTGATGCTGGACATGCCGCAGCCCGTCCCAGGCAGTAAAATCCCGTCTGGAGTCTAAATATGATGGAAGTTACCGCGGTCCGGTTCAACCGGGCCGGCAAGCTGTACTACTTCAACCCGAACGGGTATGAGCTTCAACCCGGGGAGTGGGTGGTGCTGGACATGGGAATACAGTAAGCGCCGGAGTCCGGAATTGCCAGGATATCGCCCGGGTGCGTCTCCGGCAACATTATGTCATTTATCAGGATATCACCGGATTCGCAAAACTTTCCCGCGATGGAGACCGTCTTGGTGTTCGGCTTGTTGACGTGGTTGGCCAGCACCGCCTCGTACTGGGCCTGGTACATGGCAGGGCGGACATTGTCGCCCATACCGCCGTCCACCGGCACGTAAGTCCGCACGCCGGCGATCTGTTTGGCCGCGCCGACCGTGTAAAGCGCCACCGCCGCCGAACCCACAATGGAGCGTCCCGGCTCGATGATGAGCTGCGGCAGAGCCAGCTTTAGCCGGGCGCAACCGTCCTTGATACGGGAAGTCAAAGCTTTGGCAAAGGTGGCGAGGGGCGGGGCCAAGGCATCAATAGTATAAGAAATGCCGAAGCCGCCACCGCAGTCTAGCTCCTTCAGCTCGAAGCCGTGCTTCTTCTTCATCTCGGCAGCAAAGTTTAGCGTGAAGTCAATGGCTTCGAGGAACGGCTCGGTCTCGAAAAGTTGCGAGCCGATGTGAAAGTGAAGGCCGGCCAGCTCCAGGTTGGGCGAGGCCATCGCCTTGGTCACGGCGTCTTCCGCCTGCTCGCGGGGGAAGCCGAACTTGCTGTCAATGTTGCCGGTGGTTATCTTCTTATGGGTGTGCGGGTCCACGCCGGGACAGAGCCGAGGCAGGATTTTCTGTTTGTGTGAACGCTCACCACAGACACGGTCTAGGATTTCCAGTTCCAGCAAGTTGTCCACCACGAAGCGACCGACTCCCCACTCCACCCCCATCGTTATCTCTTCGTTCGACTTATTGTTGCCGTGAAAGACGATCTGGTCGAGCGGGAAACCGGCGGCCTGGGCGATGCCCAGCTCGCCTCCGGAGACCACGTCCAGCCCGATGCCCTCTTCCTTGAGCAACCGGGCCATAGCCTTGATGAGGAACGCCTTGCCCGCATAAACCACGCGGGGGTTGGGATACTCCCGCCCGAACTCCGCCTTGAATTCGCGACAGCGCTGGCGTAGGAAGGCCTCGTCAAAGATATACAGCGGGGTGCCGAAATCATGGGCGAGCTTGACGGCGTCACACCCGCCGATAACGAGGTGTCCGCGTTCATTGACGCTCGTCGAAAGGGGAAACAAAGCGAGGCGTGGATTCATGCTGGACATGCCACAGTCTATCAGTTAGGGGAAGAGAGAGTCAATGCAAAACACTTGGCGAAGCAGGACTTCGCGTTTTGGTGATGAAGACACCCACGAAATCTGGCATGGGTTCCCGTCGCCGGTGCCGAATAGCTATTGCCGTGAGCCTCGTATTGCCATCCTCAACCACAACAGCATCATCTTGAACGCACGCTGCTGATTCGTACGCTTGTGGCCAGCGCGTCCTTAGTTCCCCGTGATGAAAGTATTGAATACTTCCATCCGCCATTTTCAATGTGCCCTCCACTAATTTTCCATCTGAATCGAGCGTAAAATTCTCAAGCACTTCATTACCGGAGAGTTCGGGCATATTCAAGTCGAG
>JAMCZD010000369.1 GCA_023473405.1 Candidatus Omnitrophota bacterium | reverse complement strand
GGCCTCGTTAATGGATCGCCGTGCGGGAGCGGTGACCGTGGTGTCAATTGGAGTGTTCATGCGATACGAATTTGTATTGATTGAGAGACTTGGAGAGTAAGATTTACCCGGTTGTGGATGATGGTTCCGGTGCCTGCGAGTGTTCCAGAGAAACCGTTTGCCGGTAGAAATGAAACCACAATGCCAGCGGGCGATACAATGCGTGGGCCAGCTTGGTGAGGGTGACCAGCAACACAAGTTCCATCGCCATAATCGTGTGAACCAGCAAAACCGCGTCATTAACCCCAGCCTGCCAGCGCAGCGTTTCCACCAGCTCGAGCCAAAAACCAGTGGCCGCCAGCACCAGCAGAAATACCAGCAACCACCAGTCCGCCAGCACGGATTCCTTCAGGTGAACCGCCCTGCCCCGCACCCGCTGGTAGAAAGACAAGCTGACCCCGTACAGCATTATCAACCCCGACACGGTGCCCAGCACGCGAGCGGGCGGAAATTCCTCCCATCCGAGGAAGTAAATGAACAGGAAATCCAGCAGTGTGGCTCCGAATAGCCCGAAGAATCCCCACATGATCGCGGCGTGGACCCAGCGGGGCGCCCGATACCATGGCTCGGAGACCGGTTCGGACTCCCGGCAGCGTCCATGCCGGCGCATCGTGGCAATTTCAACCAGCGTCTTGCGGAGGGCGGCAATGGCCGGTCGCACCGCCCCGAACCGCCGCTGCTCCGCGCTTAAGCCGCCCGCATAACGCCGCAGCACCCGAAACGCTCCGGCAATGGCAAGCACGCCGAACACCGCCGAAACGCCCATGCCCACCGTGTGAACCGCCTCGTAGGGAACCAAACGGAACAGCCACTGACCAAGACCGTGCGCGGGATGCAGCGACACCAGGAACAAGCCCAACACCACCGCCAGCGCCAGCGTTGCCAACACCGCCGCCCCCGGACGGCGATACATTAACGAGGCCAGCCCCGACGGATCGGCCGACGCGATGGCATACCGTCTCAAGGCCGCCATCGTTTCCCCGGGACCAGCCCCGCGCGGGCAGGTCGCCGAACAATCGCCGCAGTAGTAACACAGCCACGGCTCAACCATGTCCATCAACCGATCCTTCAAACCGAGCTGGGCATAACGAATCAACTTGCGCGGAAACGCGGCGCCGCCTTCGGACAAGGAACAGACCGCGGTGCAATTGCCGCAGTTGAAACAGGTCGAGACCTGCTTCGCCCCGAACCGGGCGAGTTGATTTGCGAAATCTGGATTTACTTTTTGTGCCATGCGTTGTCGCGCCGGGGCCGGTTCAATAAATCACCGCCGCACCGGCATGCTGTTTTCATTCCTTCATCAGCTCGAATTTCACGTAATCACCCTCTTGTCCTGCCTCCCGCGCCAGGCCGTATTTTCTCATACCGGCGATGTGCCACAGCACGCGATCGGACGGCAAACCGGTCTCACGCGCCAATTCGGGGACAGTCGCCGCTCCCTTACACAGTGCTTCAGACAATAGCTTGCGCTCCCGGCGGAAATTGGCGGCGTATTGCTTTAGCGAATCGGGAATACCGCCGTGCCGTTCGCGGAAGAGCTTCAGGGCCTGTTTGTGAGCGGTGGTGAGTTGGCCGGCCATAATCAAACTCCCTCCCCACTGGCGCCGGCAAAAGCCCCTGCCACCAATCCATCCACCATCGCGTCGAACTGGGCGAGCGTCCACCCTTTCAAGTCAATGGCCCGCGTCGGACAAACCGCCACGCAGGCCCCGCATCCAACGCACAAGCCGGGATTGACTCGCGCCTTCCGGACCGTGCCGCCGTTGGAAATGACAATCGCTGGCTCGAGTGCGCCCGTGTAGGCGCATTCCGGATAGCAGCGATCGCACCCAACACATTGATCCGCGTCCACCTCGGCGACAAAAGGTTCAAGCTCGACCGCGTCGCGCCCGAGCAGAATCGACGCCTTCGACGCGGCGGCAGAAGCGGCGGTCAAGGTTTCCTCAATGTTCATCGGTCCCTGGGTGGTCCCCGCCAGCAACACGCCGTTCACCGATACCTCGACCGGGCGCAGCTTGGGATGAACCTCTTGCAGAAAACGGTCCGCGCCAACCGGCAGCTTCATCAACTCGATCAAATCCTTGTTGTCGCGCGGCATCATGCCTACACCAAGCACCAGCAAATCCAGCGGCACTTCCACCTCTTCACCCATGGTAAGCCAGTCCTTCAGCCGCACGATCAATGCCCCGCCGCCCTCAATTGCCAGGGCCGGCGCCGCCGCGCCACCCTGATCTCTCTCTCCCCCAGGGCCAGAATCGGACGAGCCGCAGTTCGTCCCGACCCCAGGTGGTTCATCGCCATGAAAACGCAGGAACACCACGCCGGCACTCGAGGCTCGCCGGTAATATTCCTCGTGACCGCGCCCATAGGTGCGGATGTCCTGGTGGAAATCGAAAACGTTGACGCCCGGGAAACGCCGTTTGACCTCGAGCGCCTGCTGCAGGATGGCCGTGCAGCAGGTGCGCGAGCAATATTCGTTGATCTTGCCGTCACCCTGCGGCGTGTGCACCCCTTCGAGCTGCCGG
>JAMCZD010000517.1 GCA_023473405.1 Candidatus Omnitrophota bacterium | reverse complement strand
AGGCACACCAGGCGCACAGTGGCGTATTTGGAACGTGTGAAGGGAATTATCACTCGACCATCCTTGCTGGTGCTAAAATTATCGTACACACCCAGGTCATCCAATTCAACCTGGACCTTGGCCCCCGGAACCGCCGCACCAGTCTGCGCATCAACAAGCCGTAGCGCCATCGAGCGCACCGGTTCTTCGGCTACGAGTTGGCTGGTTCCATCGAGCGGTGCCTGGTTCCCCACGCTCAGCGAGACAATCACCGGTATCGACCGGCTGTTGCGTGAGATAAAATCGACTGACTCGATCGGGTCCTCCGGGTAAGGATTCCTGAACGCGGTCCCGTAAAGCCTGAGCTTGGCCATTTGCGGTGCTGGATTCGACGTCTGGCGGCTCCAGTAAATAGCTGAGCCGGGATCGCTCACCGCGCTGGTCCGTTCAGTCGTCCACCACCACCAGTCGCGCACATGAACCCCGTATTGAATCGTAAACGTATGGACCCGCCCGTCGCGATAATGAACCCGCATATCGGCGATCGGTGTTCCGGGCGCCTCGGGATGCCCGGTGCCGTGCAACAGGTAAATCAGGCGCGCCGCGCGACCCACAGGTATCCCCTGAACCCGCTCCCGGTAAACCCGCCCATTTTCATTCTCGCCCCGCAACAGGAGCGTCCCGGAAATGTCAAACGGGATGCCGTGGAAAACTTGCCGCCCATGAGGCACCGATTGCCAATCCGGATTGTTGAACCAAGTCAGCGGTTTCGCGTCATAGAAACCTTGCAGGGTAATAGTCTGGGGCGGCCCCGACGGTTCGGGACTCTGCTCGCGGACGGCATCGGTCAACAGGGTTACGGCCAGCGCCAGAAAGGCCGGCACAGCCAACGGCGCGCCACGGTTGATTCCGCGGAAACGGGCGATCATCCGTATCCGCCGCTTGATTTGCTCCTTCTCTTCCACCAGGCCCACCATGCCCGCGCGCAGCCGCGGCCCCGACACCATCTCGAGCAATTTGATGATCGTAGCCCCATATTCCTCCCTCCGGTTCACCCGCGTCCGCGACAATACCAAGGCGTCGCAGGCAAGCTCGCGATCCGATCGCATCCAGCCAAACGCCAGCCAGACCAGCGGATTAAACCAGTAAATCCCCTGCAGCAGGATCGCCAGCCAGTTGACGACCAAGTCACGCCGTTTGATGTGCCCCAGCTCATGCAGGAAAATGCAGCGCAACTCCGGCGCTGTGAACTGCCGCAGGATCGCCCCCGACACCAATACCTTGGGCCTGAATAGTCCGTGGACAGAGGGGCTTTGCAGGTGATCCACTTCGAGTAAGGGCACCGGCCCTCTGATTCCCATGATCCGCGCGCACTCGGCGAGAACCTCTAACGCCGGCCCGGTCGCGACCGGGCGCGCACGCCGGAGGCTGCCCTGGAAAAAACGCCACTCAACGACAACGTATAGTCCAAACAAGACCGCGCCCATCAGCCACCCATAAACAAGCCAGAATCGAACCGGCCATTCGTCATTACTTGCTCCCGCCTCATGGCCCCGTCCCACCTGGTTCTCACCTCCCGTTCCAGGCGCCAAAGCCTTGTCCACTGGCAGCGCTCTCGCCGACGACTGAACCTCCCCCGCTTCAGGCGTAGCCGGCTCGGGATAAACGGCGGATACAGGTGTCGCCGGAAGCGACTTTTCAAATTCGAAGAGATTAAATACACTGGCCGGGCTTTCCCATGAAACCGGCAGAACCAGCCGCACCATCACCAGCAACCACAGGTTATACCGCCAACTCGAGCTCAGCCACCGCCGCAACAACCGTTGCACCACTGCCACCGCCACGATCAGCAGCGAAGTCTGCCAAATCAACCGCCCAAACCACCCAAGCATCGGATCACCGGACAGGAACTGCGGCAGCGTCGTCATTTTTCCTTCTCCCTGAGTATCTTCTTGATTTCGTCGATCTCCTTGGGCGTCAGCGGCGCCTCCTTGATCAGGTTGATCAGGAACGGCGCATGCGCGCCCCGGAATACCCGTTTCAGCAGCGACTGGCTCTCCTCGCGAACACAGGCCTCCTTGGGCAGACCCGCCCGGTAAATCGCCGGGCGCCTGGTCGAGTCGCAACTGACCGCCCCTTTGCGAAACAACCGCCGCAGCAGCGTCCGCGACGTATAAGCCCTCCAGCCCTTATCCTTCTCCAACTGCGTCTCGATCTCCATCATGTTCAATCCGCCCCGGTCCCACAACACCCTCATCACCTCCCACTCAGCCGGGGTTATCTTGGGCAAATTCTTCATATCAAGCCTTCTGTAAAATCCTGGCGATACCGCCCGGGCTCGTTGTTCACCAGCCGGCGAACGTTTCGCTTCAAGGCCCCGTGACTTTCGGTATACGCGCATCGATTGATTCAATAACCCCAATGTTTATACTCGCGTATATTATTGCAAGAAAATAATTCGGTTCCCTCCGGATAAAAACCGCCAAAACATTGTAACTAGTTTAAGCTAAATGCGTTACGAGATTTCCTATGCCATGAATTTTTTTTCGGCCAAGGGGACTTGTTCCGTTCCTTGTCTCCCCTTAAC
>JAMCZD010000233.1 GCA_023473405.1 Candidatus Omnitrophota bacterium | reverse complement strand
CATGGACGATGTGCGTGATGCGCTGGCAAAGTCCGGCAAGCCGAACAGTGTGCTGCTGCTCATCAACCGGAAGGGCACGAACCTGTTTGTGAGTTTGAATATTGAGTAGGTGGTCTATGGAGATGATTCTGATTTGGTTCGTGCTGTTGCTGTCGTTTTTTGGGTTGGGCTATCTTTTGGCGACGCGGAGGAGGGTGTCTCAGGCCGAAGCCGCGCCGCCTCCCGGCCCAAGTCCGGAGACAATGGCTTCGATTGAGCAGCGCGTGTCGAGTGTATTGAGGGTGGCAGGGCATAAGAGTTACGGGGACATGGTGCAATTTGAAGGCGTGTTGCGGACGAGTTCGACGGAGGCGATGTCGCAATTGAAGAGCGCATTTCAGCCGGACCACTTGACGCCGCTTTTGCAGCAGGGAGATGGGGACGAGGTGCGGGTGCTGTTGCTGCCGGCGAGGGCTGAGTGGTCGGAGCCGGAGAAGCCGAAATGGTGGCTGCACGGCCTATTGGTGGCGCTTACCCTGGTGACCACCACTTGGGCTGGGGCGTTGCATGCCGGGGTGAACCTACTCGAACAACCGGGCCAATTTACGATCGGCCTGCCGTATGCGCTGGCCCTGATGCTGATCCTTGGCGCACACGAACTCGGCCACTACATTACGGCGCGGCGTTACGGCATCCGGGTCACGCCGCCGTTTTTTATCCCGGTGCCCTTTGCCTTGGGCACGTTTGGAGCGTTCATCAAGATAAAATCGGTTTCACCGACGCGGCGCGCTGTGTTTGACGTGGCGGTAGCGGGACCGTTGGCCGGGCTGGTGTTTGCCATCCCGGCATTGTTGATAGGAATTGGCAACTCGAAAGTCGTGCCGGTGGAATCGACAGTGGGCGGTATGCATGTGGGCCTGCATCTTGGTTCATCGTTTATGATGGCTATGCTGGCGAAACTGGCGTTGGGGCCAGCAGTAACCGAGGGGCACCGGTTGTTACTTGATCCGATGGCATTCGCCGGCTGGCTGGGGTTACTGGTGACGGCGCTGAATCTATTGCCCATCGGCCAACTCGACGGCGGTCACATGACGCATGCGCTGTTCGGCGGGCGCCGGGGTCACAGCATCAGCGTGGCGGGGTTAGTCATGCTGTTTGCGCTGGCGCTGTTTGTGTGGCCCGGGCTGATGCTCTGGGCATTTGTCGTATGGTTCATTGCGGGCACCTACGACATGCCGCCGGCGAACGACCTGATGCCGCTGAATGCGAGCCGGAGGGCGCTTGGATATTGCATGTATTTATTGCTGGCCATGATTTTGGTCCCGGTGCCGCCCGAGCTCTACCGGGTGGTTGGGTTGGGATCGCCATACCTGTGAGCGGGCCTTCATGGAACGCGATCGGTGATGGCACCGGAATAAGACAAAGCCTGCGAATCATCCTTGAATCATATGAATACGGCCTCATCAAGTCCGGGACGAGTCAAGTCAGCGGGCCTGGACCAATTGGCGATCAACACCATTCGGTTTTTGTCCGTTGATGCGGTGGAAAAGGCCAAGAGCGGTCATCCTGGACTTCCCATGGGGGCAGCGCCGATGGCCTACGCGCTTTGGACACGGTTTCTGAAACATAACCCGGCCAACCCTCGATGGTTCAATCGCGATCGTTTCGTGCTGTCGGCGGGCCATGGTTCGATGCTGCTATACAGCCTGCTGCATTTGACCGGGTATGATTTGCCGCTCGAGCAGATCAAGCAATTCCGTCAATGGGGCAGTATTACGCCCGGGCATCCCGAGCGCGGTCTGACGCCGGGAGTGGAGACAACCACTGGACCACTTGGCCAGGGATTTGGGAACGGGGTGGGCATGGCCATTGCCGAGGCGCATTTGGCGGAGCGCTACAACCGTCCCGGGTTCGGGATTATTGACCATTACACCTACGGGCTGGTGAGTGACGGTGATCTAATGGAGGGCGTGTCTGCCGAGACAGCTTCACTTTGCGGGCACCTGAAATTGGGCAAGCTGATTTATCTTTACGACAACAACCACATTTCACTGGCTGCTTCAACTCAGCTCACCTTCACCGAAGACGTTGCCGGACGATTCGCGGCCTATGGCTGGCATACCCAATCCGTCGAGGACGGCAATGACCTCGAGGCTATCGAGCGCGCCATCCGAGCTGCGCGAGAAGAAAAAGACTGTCCCTCGATCATCATCGTCCGGACGCATATCGGTTACGGCTCGCCACATAAACAGGATACTTACGCCGCCCATGGTTCGCCGCTCGGTGAAGACGAAGTGGCGCTGACGAAACAGAACCTGGGCTGGCCCGTCACGCCTTCATTTTACATACCCACCGAGGTAGAGGAGCATTTTCGCCAGGCGCTCGATCGCGGGATGAAGGTGGAGAGTGAGTGGAACGACCTGTTTGCGGCCTATGAGAGGCAATACCCGGAGCTTGCCTGCGAGCTTCGCCAGAGAATAAAGGGCGAACTGCCGCAAGGCTGGGAGGCTGCCCTACCGCAATTCCCTGCCGACGCGAAGGGCATGGCCACGCGTGTTGCCTCGGGCAAGGTATTGGATGCCATCGGGCG
>JAMCZD010000237.1 GCA_023473405.1 Candidatus Omnitrophota bacterium | reverse complement strand
CAGGAACACCAATGGACATGATCATGGCCATAATGCCGATCACGATCATCAGTTCGATCAGGGTAAACCCGCCCCTCAGAGCGTGTTTAGAAATTGCACCACCGGAATGCTCATTCCGTCCTCCGCCCTCCGTCCTCCGTCCTCTGTCCTCCGTCCTCTGTCCTCCGTCCTCTGTCGTCCGTCCTTCGCCCTTTGGGCTTGCCCTTTCACACCTTTTGGCTGGCGGGTTCATCAGCGGTTCATGTTGATGCTCGAGGTGATGGAGAACATGGCGGAGAGCACGCTGAAGAGCAAAAAGCCAACCCCGACCGCCATGACAATGATCAAGGCCGGCTCGATCAGGTTGGTCATCACGCGGAGGGCAATAGTCAATTCGTTTTCGTAGGTCTCAGCCACGTTTTGCAGCGCCCCCGGCACATCACCGGTTTCCTCGCCGATCTGGAGCAGGTCGATCATAAGCTGAGGGAAGATTTTACTGCGCGCCAACGGCTGGGCGATCGTTTTTCCATCGGTAACCTCCTCGCGGGTGCGGGCAATCGCGTCTCGCATGATGCGGTTCGGAATGACCTGTTCGGTGATCTTCAACGCCGTCAGAACCGGTACCCCGTTGATCAACAAAGTCGCCAGGGTGCGGGAGAACTGGGCAAACAAGTTCAGTCTGACGACCTTGCCGATGATCGGCGCGTTCATCTTGCAGCCGTCAATGCGGCGAATCCCGGCATCCGTCGCCTTAAAGCGCATAAAGATAATGAACCCGACGACGATCACCGAGAGCATCCACAGCCAATTGGCCCAATTGGAAAAAAAATTGCTGATGTTCACCAGCAATTGGGTCGCCGCCGGCAACGGCACCTGGAACCCTTTGAATATCTCCAGGAACCGCGGCAGCATGAAGGTCATGAAAAAAATGGCAATAATAACCCCTACGCAGGCCACAATCGTCGGATAAATCAAGGCGGACAGGAACTTGGACTGCACCTCCGCGAAGCGCTCGTAATGACTCGCCAGACGGCGCAAGACATCCTCCAAGGCCCCGCTTTGTTCACCCGCCCGGACCATGTTGATGTAGAGGTCCGAAAACACATGGGGTTGCCTGCCCATCGCATCGGACAGGCTTTTGCCCTCGGTCACGTCCTGACGGAGTTGTTTGCTTACCTCGGGAGGAACCCCTTTTGATTCGAGGTGGGTCATGCTGTTCAAGGCCAGGGTCAATGGCATCCCCGAATGAAGCAGGTTGGCTAATTGCTGGGTGAAAGTGGCCAATTCCTGCAATTTCGGTTTGCGCTTCCGATGCAGCAATTCCCGCAACGCCGGCGGCAGCAAGGCGGTTCTCGCGGTGCTCGACCTTTGCGGGCGTTCGGCCTTGGCCACGGCTCCGCCCTTGGCGGCGTCCACGGCAATTGGAAACAGCCCCAACCGTTCCATCTGGACTAGGGCGGCGGCGCGATCCGGCACTTCGAGTAATCCCTGCACCATTTCTCCGGAGCGTCGTCGGGCCTTATATGCAAACTGCGGCATAACTCTAAATCACCTATTACAAAACCTTCCGGACCAGAAAGTTGCTCCTCGAACGCCAAGCCTTGACTCGGCGGGACGTTCCCGGCTATGCGGATTAAATCTGCCCGGAAGCGGGCTTGGCGCCTTTCTTTGCGCTCTCTCCCCGTGGAAGGGCCTCGTTGGCGCTGCCTCGACGATAACCCAAAAGGTCCAAAGTCACGTGAGCGTAGCCGGCTTCTCTCAGTGCCTCAGCGATGCGCAGGTGGATGCCATTGGCCAGAACCTTGCCCATTTCCGCCGGACCGATCTCGATGCGGGCCAAATGTTGAAAACGTCCATCCCCAATCCCTTTCAGCTCATGATGCCGCACCCGCACATCGCGGAAACCCAAGTCACGAAGGGCATTTTCGGCTTGCTCGATCATGAGCAACTTCTCCGGCGTAACCGTTTCGCCATATGGGATTCTCGAACTGAGGCAGGCCATTTGCGGCTTATCGGCTGTGGGCAGCCCTAGTTCCGCGGATAATGCGCGAATCTCCGCCTTGGTCATGCCCGCCTCTTTCAATGGGGCGCGGACCTGGAATTCAGCGGCCGCCTGGGCTCCCGGACGGAAATCGCCAATGTCACTCGCGTTTTCCCCGTAAGCGATTACCGCCAACCCTTCCTGTCGCGCCAATGGCCCCAGCTCGGCAAATAATTCGTGCTTGCACAAATAACAGCGGTTCTGGGAGTTGGCGAGGTAATCGGCGTTTTCGAATTCCTTTGTGCTGATCACGCGCACCGGGAATTGGAATTGCCGGGCCAGTTCGAGTGCCTCTTGCAGCTCACGCCGCGGAAGACTGGGCGTGTCCGCTATGGCTGCCAACGCCCGGTCGCCCAACACCTGCCGCGCCACATACGCCAGGAAAACCGAATCGACTCCGCCCGAGTAGGCCACCAGGCAGGAACCGAACGAACGCAATAACTCGCGCAATTGATCCAGTTTGCTCATCATTAGCTCATTGAAACTGCCACTGCTTTTCCCCCTTGTCGAGCCGGGACTCGCCAGGTTCGAGCCTGATTCTTCATTGACAGGGCGGCATGGAAATAATGCGA
>JAMCZD010000135.1 GCA_023473405.1 Candidatus Omnitrophota bacterium | reverse complement strand
TCGAGCAGCTTCTTTAGGTAAGAAGTTCGACGAGGTAGGCATCGAAATGCCCTTCCCGCACATCACCGTTTACCCGGGCAAGGACAAGAAGGGCGATTCCCCCACGCTCAAGCTCGAAATCCAGGGTACTCGCCAGACTGTGCGGGATAGAGCACACGGTCTGGGGAGTAAATAACGACTGGATCGTTTTGCGTTGACGCTGCCAGGTTGATCCGACAGGGTCGCCTCATGCAGCGATACGCAGGAAACGTCGTGTTGGCTTTGTTTGCCGCCGCCGGCCTGGTCAAAGGTGAAGTGGACGAGGCGGACCTGAGCGGTTTTCACGGTAAATTATCCAGGATACAGATCGCCGAGAAGTCACAGCCCGAGAATGCAGCCGTCCAGGAGGGCAGCGATTCCGACCTGGATTTGAAAGCCATGGCGCAATGGGCCATGCAGGCCCTCGAGAAGAATCCGCGCCCCAACCTGAACTACGAGTGCCGCTTCTCAATGAGCCTGCTCAAAGACCCGCCTTGCCCCGGCCCAACCGATCACGATCCCATCACCGCCGGAGATACCGAGAACCGGTTGGACTGGGAGTTCGGTTACATGAAGGACATCACGGGCGACACCTCGGCAGATGCGATTGCTCGAGGTCTCAGGAGACGGATTCTGGGATTCCTCCGCGATGATGGCCTTTGTTGGGTCCAGGCCAGCTCATTCAGTTCCCTGCCCGGCATTTGGGCCAACTCCTGGACCACCGGCAAGCTCCTTATCAGCCTGTCGAACGTTTACCGGCGCACTCATGACGAAGACCTGCGCCGGCAATGCCGGCAGATGTTCGAGGCGCTCCGGGCCCGGGCTGATTGGGTGGACGGCCGCGCCTATTATGCCGGCGGGAATAGCTGCTGGAACAACCAAGGATGGGCCATCACCGATGCGTCTCCGTACAGCCCGGCCATGCCGCTCGAGGCCATCGCAACCTATTACGAGGCCTTTGGCGACAAGGAGGCCCTCGAGTTTGCGCTCGCCTTTGCCCGCGGTGAAATGGCGTGCGACCAGTGGAAGCATTGGATTCTGCGCGATCCTTCCAAGCTCACCCAGGAACAGAAGGACCAGATCAAGCGAACCTCGAGCATCGCGCTCTGGCCCACCGCGCCGCTCAGCGCCAATCTCATGGTCCGGCCTGATGGATCGTTCGATCATCACAGCCATATGCGCGGCCATTCCGGCTGGGGAATGGCCCACGTGGCTTACTTGACTCGTGACCCCGAGTTGATCGCCTGGTGCCAACGGTTGCTCAATTTCTTTCTCGAACACGGAACCGATTACGGCTGGATTCCCGAATCGCAAACCTATCCGCGCCGATCGGAGACTTGCGCCGTGGCCGATGTGATTGACATCGCCGCTTACATGGCCAAGTGCGGTTATCCGAATTACTGGGACACGGTTGAGAGGTTCATCCGCAATTACATTCGCGAGGCACAGTTTTTTATTACCCCGGATTACGAGAAGCTTTATCGCACCCTGCATCCCGGGGCGGAAGGCGACAATGGACTCGCCATGGCCCGAGCCCTGCAAGGCGGGTTCCAGGGCGCAATGGGCGTCAACGACCGGTGCTATGCGGGCAACGAGATGGACATGATGGGCTGCTGTTTTCCGGAAGGGATGCGCGCCCTTCACACCGCCTGGCTCGATACCGTGACGAGCCGCAAGGACGGCGTTTATGTAAACATGAGCTTCAATCGGGACGCTCCGGAGGCAAAGACCATTTCCTTTCTGCCACACCATGGGCGCCTGACCGTGTTGGCCAAGAAATCAGGCGACTTCTACCTGCGCCCGCCTGCGTGGGCACCCCAGGACATGGTCAAGATTTACCGCAATGGAAAATCGACGAGGGCAATTTGGCGCGGCGCCTATGTGCATGTCCGCAAGGTCAATAAGGGTGATAAGCTGGACTTGACCTACCCGCTCATCTCATTCGTCCAAAAACAAATCGTGAAGAATGCCCCCGGCGAGCCTGACCGCAACATCACCGTCACCTGGCTAGGGAACACTGTAATGAAGCTCGAACCACCGGGGAGCCAACTACCTCTCTATCAACAGGTGCCCCGGCCACTGCCAGCTATTCCGAAGTAGATTCGAGGCAGAATGTCTGTGGATAACAACGGACATCAACTCGACGCATTGAACCGGTCGGCCTGCAGCCCGAGCTTGTGGCCGCTCGATCCGGATATGGTTTACCTTAACCACGGTTCCTTTGGCAGTTGCCCACTGGCCGTGCTCGAATATCAGCGCCGACTCCGCGAGCGAATGGAAAGCCGGCCCATGCAGTTCCTGGTCCGTGACCTCGAAGAACTGCTGGACCAGGCTCGCTCGAGCCTGGCCCGGTTCGTGGGCGCGGACAGCGAAGATTTGGTTTTCATTCCCAACGCGACGACTGGTGTAAACACGGTCTTGCGCTCGCTGCGCTGGGAAATCGGCACCGAGTTGCTCGTGACCGATCATGAGTATAATGCCTGCCGAAACGCGCTCGAGTATGCCGCGGGGTGCTCGAGCGCAAAGGTCAAAGTAGTATCTCTACCGTTCCCGTTCGAGGACGAAAGACAGCTCATTGAACCGTTGCTGGCAGCCGTCTCGAACCGAACCCGGCTGGCGCTCTTGGACCATGTCTCGAGCCAGACAGGGATCGTGTTTCCTATCCAGCGATTAGTCGGCGAACTTGAAGGACGCGGGGTCGAGGTCCTGGTGGACGGAGCGCATGCGCCGGGGATGGTGCCGCTCGATCTGCGCCGTTTGGGGGTAACCTATTACACTGGTAACTGCCATAAATGGCTGTGCGCACCCAAAGGCGC
Source organism: Candidatus Omnitrophota bacterium (assembly GCA_023473405.1). Taxonomy (GTDB): domain Bacteria; phylum Verrucomicrobiota; class Verrucomicrobiia; order Limisphaerales; family UBA1319; genus JAMCZD01. Next base: position 11,136 of record JAMCZD010000135.1, on the reverse strand, counting down.
CGCATTCCTGTATGTCACTCGAGAACGGCAATCGAGCATCCGCCCGCTTTCAATCAGCCACGGGGCCAACTCGCCCAGAAAAGATCGATCGCGTTTCCAGCTCGAGTTTGGCTGGACTGGCACCCATGACCCATCGGCATTCTTGAGTGTCCCCGAGGCCCTGCAATTCATGGGCGGCCTATTGCCGGGCGGCTGGCCCGAAGTGATTGACCGGAATCACGCGCTGGCTCTGGCCGCGAGAAGAGTCCTGTGCGACAAGCTGGGCATCCAGGTTCCTTGCCCGGATGCCTCCATCGGCGCCATGGCCTCGGTCCCGATACCGGATGCCCCGAAATCAACGAGGCCATCTTCACCTCTTTATTCCGACCTGCTCCAGGACCGCCTCTGCCGGATTGACGGGATCGAAGTTCCCGTTATTTCCTGGCCGGCACCGCCGAAGCGTTTGCTGCGCGTTTCGGCTCAACTGTACAATTCGCTTCCTCAGTACGAACGCCTGGCCGAGGCATTGATGGAGGCCGAACGGCAGCCCTCGTAATTTTAGGCCCAACCCTACCCGGGTGGTGGGGCGGCGCTGCGCGCCGCCCTGATATAACGGGCCTAACGATCGCACGCAGATGAGGGCATCCGCGCTCCTTTCTTCCGTGGCAGCCGATGTAAGAGGGCCCTAAATAATGGTCCGAGCAGCAGTTCGGCCCATCTACCCTCAAAGGCCCATCCCTGTAGTGCGAATTATCCGGGTTAGGTTACGGCCCGGTATGAAACTCGAGGCCGTCGATATAGTAGGATAAACGATCGCCCTGGGTCCCATCGGACAGGATGGAAATCTGCACGTAATTCACCTTGGACAGGATCGATTGTTTCAACTGTTGCTTGGCCGCCGCCACCTCGGCTTGGCTGAGCTTGGGATCGATATACCCGATAACGCTGGCCTCCCAATTGGCGTTGCCTGTGATGGGGATATTGAAGACAAACCAGCCGTTCTGGCCCTTAAAGCTGTTATCCAGGAACAGGTTCGCATACCGGCCATTCTTTAAGGGAGCCAACTCGATCCGGTTGCCGCCGTTCTGGCATAGCCGAATGACCGGATTCGCGCCGGTGATGAGCGAGGGATTCAGACCCGGTTTGATTGCAATACTCACTTCGCGCAGGTCGGCCAGGTTCCAACCGGCATTTCGCGTGATGGGATAGAAGGTGTCGTTGCGCCCGTTGCTCTGATACAAATCCTCCCGGATATCCACCTTGATGGCGTGGCTGCCGTTTTTCACCGCCTCCGGATTTTCCGCGCTGTTCACTACCGTTACCTGGCCCCAAGGACCGAAGTCGCCGAATGAATGCCAATAACCCCAAAGCTCGGACGTGCCCACCTCGGTGCCGTATTCGCTGTTGACGGGCGGAAAATGCACGGGCATTTCGGGGAAGCCATTCACAGGATAATTGATCTGGTCGCCGTTGAATCGGTTGAAATCGAACAGGTAAGGCCACCAGGTGTTCAGCTTGCCATTCGATACACCGGCGTTGTGCGGCAAATGGTAAAACCACCACAGGTGATAAGAATCACTGCCGAATCGGAAGGAAGGATGCAACTCCGGTGAAGCGCCAAATGCGGTTGCGTAAGATGGCTCGTTTTCCTTGTAGTAATTGTAGCCGCCGTAGTCGTATCCGTTCACTTTCCGTTTGGCACCGGTCAAGTTGGGGTAGTTTAGCCAGTCATCGGCCGCGCAATCCACGTATCGCTGCCAGGACTTGAGGTCGTAGTAAGCATAATCACCGTCATAATCCTTGTCGACATCCCGGCGGGAAGTTGGCGGGAAATGACTCGAACCGCAATTGGCGTTCCCCCTCGAGGCATACGCACCGGTACCGGTCCATTCATCCGTTAACCGGAAGCGTTCGAACAGGCGGAGTTGAGCGTTGTAAGTGGTGGTGAAGTCCGTCCGGGTCTTGCTGAGAACAACATACGGCAGGTTGCGGGGCCAGTTGGCAGGGTAACCGTCGCCCATCGTCGTCATAATACCTTCCACCATGTGCGCGTAGGCATCGTAGCACCTCGCATCCGGCTCATAGGAATTAATGAAGAACGAACGCGAGCATTTTGCCGGGGCCGGGTCCCAGTGTTCGCCGTCGGGATTCGGGTTGATGTCTTTGTTGCCGACCAGGGCGTTTTCGAAAAAATTAAAACCTTTCGGCGCCCGCGTGACCCAGACCGTGTCGACGTCGCCCTTTTCAACCAGGTCCACCATCGAGTATCCACCCAGTTCCGCATAAGGCGTTACCGCGAGCTTGACATAATCGATATTGAACGAGTCCGGAGCGGAAATGGGCGGATTGGTGCGGATGCAAATCACGTCGTCCCGGTAAAGGTCCATCACCGCGGTGTTCAGCGAGGCTAACCGCAAGAAATCGATCCGGTGCCTCAAATAAGTCTTGATGTGAGACAACTCGGCTGGATCGGGTTTTTCCGGATAAAACGCCACCGCCAGGACCTTGTAATGCGTCCGGATCGAGCTCGAAGACAAGGTCGAGAAGGTGTTCGTCGGGGAATGACCGATCACTTTGCCGCTCGAATCCAGCGCCAGAATATAATACTTATAGGATTGGACCGGTTTCAGACCGTTATCCAAATAATATCCGGTTCGGGCAGCGGTGCTGCCCACATAAGCGCCGTTGCGGTAAACCTTGTATTCAACCGCAGAGGGGATGGGCGGCCAGTTCAGTTGTATCGTCGTTGCGTCCGCTGTCAGGCATTGCAGCGTCGGCGACCCATCCGAGCCGAGCCGAAAGAAACGGTTGCTTTCGCCGGCGCTGGCAAACAGGTGCGTATTCTTGGCCGGACCGAACGCCACCCCCGTGTCCTGCCAGGCGGCCAGGTCGGCTGATGCCTGGACCTTGTAACCGGTGAATCGCAACGGATTCGAGCTCAAATTCCACCCCCCCGAATCCGAAGGGGAAATGGAAAGCGTGGCCGGCTCGTAGGGAACGGCATCGAGAGCCACGGCCGCCGAGGCGGCCTGAGGAAACGGGCCAATTATAAATAACCAACCCGTGAACCACGAATAAAACCAAGCGTTCTTTATTTGACGTTTGCGGCAAACGCATTGGCAAGCACCGGAATTTTTCATGGTCCCCTTCTACCGATCGAATTTCGCCGAGTCAATTCAAACCAATCCCGATCACTTGTCACCCGTCCCCAGATCAAAGGACCCCATTGGCGATAGAGGCGGGGACGGCCCGTCCCCACTTTCCATAGCGCCGATAAAAGCCGGCCGTAAATAATGGGCCGAGCAGCAGCTCCGGAAATAAAGCCTATCCCCAAAGCGCATACTCATGCCGCAACAAGGATCATCCATAACACGCCAAAGCGATCAGTCACCATCCCGAAGCGCGGTGAAAAGAAAGTCTTCGCCAATGGCATCCGCACCTGCCCGTCCTCGGCCAGGGCGGCAAACCAACGGTCAGCCTCAGCCTCCGTGCGAGCCTCGAGAGACAGCGCAAAACCTTGGAAATTCGGCTTTCCCAAGCACTGGCCGTCGGACACCATCAGCGTCGTCCCGCCAATGCGCAATGCGGCGTGCATCACTTTCTGCTCAGTCCCCGGCGAACACATGTTCGGCTCCGGGCTGTCCTTGAAACGCACCAACATAACCACTTCTGCCCCAAGCGCGCGGCGATAGAATTCGATTGCCTCATCGCAGCGGCCTTCGAAAAACAGGTAGGTCTCAACTTTACCCGGGTAACTATTTCCTGGAGTGCTCATAATCAAACTCCTTTTTTGGTTTAAAGTATAGCATCTATTCTCCCAAAACAAAGTGGGTTTATCTTGATCGAAGCTCCTTGGACCATTTATCCTCCAGTGTTAAGTGAATAACCAATCCCCATCAGGCATGGCTGCGCCACGACCAGTTTGGACCAGGGTCGTTGTCCGCGTTTGTATAATCCTGGGATTACTTGCGTTGGGACTCGGAGCGGCTTTGTCCCTTGCGTCCTTACAACCTTATTTCTACCGCGATGCCGCGCGAATAGGGTCTTCGCTCGATTACGACCGCACAATGGACACCAACCAATTGAGCAGGCCCAAGTTCGAAGGGGTTCTAGAGTCGATTACAGTGCGCACGAATGGCCCTGACTTATTGATCGAGATGCCTGTGCCCCGCGAATTGGAAGGTTATGCAGACAATGCGATGTTCGACTATCACCACATTGCGTTTGGCAACGCTTTGGAATGCCCGGAAGGGAGAGTATGGCTCGACCACGTGGCCGTAGCATTCGGCAGTTTTCCCGCCGACAAATTAAACGAGTATTCGGTCCGCCTGCCGGCCAGATTCTATGACCGTCAATTGAAAGCGGTTTCGAGCGACCGGGTTCCGGAGTTCGCACGCCAGGATTGGTATCGGACGTTGGATTTCCGCGGGCTTTACCCGGCAGTCAGCTTTGGCCTGCGAGGCGAATTGCGACAGGAAGCAAAGGTTCTCGCTTTCCATGCCTTTGACGCGCGAACGCACGAGTCTCTCGACAGCGGCTATTCCTGGGGAGGCGACTTGGCAAAAGATGGCGTGAATGCGAAACTGGACCTTCAACTCTGGCATGCGGCGCCCGTCCTTCTTGTGGTCGACATGTCCTTAGGTCCCGCCCAGGTCATTGAGTTCCCGGCGCAGGTGGGCTCGACGGCAAAGTTCCCTGAAGGAGAGTTGCAGCTTGTTGTCAAGGCGGACGATATGGAAAACAGGTCCACCTCACACAGCGACAAAATCACATTGAAAGTCGAGCCAAAGGCATATAACCGTGAGCCGAAGACCACGTGCATGATTTTCGCGTGCCTGCCGAAGGCGTACTCAATGCCGCTGGACTTTGAGTACCAGGATGAACAGGGGCAAACCCTCAAAAGCCAGGGCGGCGGGACCTCCAGCTTTTTCATTAATCAAACGGTGATGGGCGAAGCGTCCCGGATTCGCTCGGTTAGGGTGAGGTATTATCCAAATCGCAAGAGACTGGTTTTCCATCTTCCCCGGATACCCGGCTTGCCGGAGCCGAACCGGAACGTAAAGAACCTTTTTGATGTCCGCCTTCCCTTTGTAAGGATTAGCAGGGATTACGAATTTCGCGACCTGATCACCCACCTCACTCAAATGCAGTTTTCGCCCCAAGCAGGTGGTGCACTCCTTTCGTTAGCTGATCCAATTACCTATAATAACATCACGGTCAAGGAATTGCTGGAGAAATATGCCCAATTGAGCGGGCCAACCTATGGAGCAGAAATCGACCAGGAACGATTGACCATCCAAATCGTCGATCAATCGTTGAACGCGCGCGCCCAGCGGTTTTTCGACTGCATCAAAAAACGATTTCACTGACGCCGCTAAATGCATGTCCGGATTCTTGGTCCGGGGTTGGACCAAAGCAACTGGCGGTGGTCAAGCCCATTCGAATCGTACGTAAGAGGGAACAATCAGGGTCACACCTCAACGTTTGACAATTTTGCCTCAATCTCCCGCTGTTCGTGCCATACTCTATAGCTGACATCCAGCCACTGCGTGGCCCGATGCAGGTTGGCCTCGGGTGTTTCGAGCAGAAGGTGGTAATGGTTGTCCACCAACACTTAGGCGTGAATCCTGGCGCCGATTCGCTGCCCCAACTCGACCAGCAACCCCGGGAAGTGGAACCGGTCCGAATCTTCGCGGAAAATTGGCCGACCTTCGTTGCCGGGGGTCGTGACGTGATAGCCGCCTCCAGGCCGCTCGATGCGCAGTGGACATGCCATAATCCGATCCAATCAACCTCACCATGAAAGGTCATGCCTATTTGTCAATTATTTAGATGCGACCCCCGTTCTTCCCGATGCGACCCCCGTTCTTCCCCAGGCGCCCGGAAAGGGCGCGTGCGATGAATGATGCCGGTTTTTCGGGATGGCGTCCGGATACTTCGATCGCATCAACCGCCGCTATGCCCGTCATTTGACATCGATGGGGGGGCTTCCGCGCGACCAAGCGCGCAACGACACGGCGGCCAAGGCATTGATCCGTTGGAGCGCGGCCGAGCGCGAGGCGTGGCTGGACGCGCTGACCAACGATCCGCTTTTGCCGAGCCGGCTACCGCCCTCGGATTATCCGGGGCAAAAGGCTTGGCGGCGGCCGATGGAAACGCTTCGTGACGCCGGACGCCAACCGAGCGCATTCAAGGGCGGCTGATAACAGAAATGGGATTATCAATCCGATGTTGCATATGCAACACGCAATTGATAATCGCTGGCAATGGGGGCGGAAGCGCTTTTTGGGCCTTTCAGCTTTCAGCTTCGGACGTTTGATCTTCCGAAACATCGTGCCGGTGCTATAATCCCCCATTCACCAGAGGTCTTGGCGTTTGGTGGAAGCCTGGCGGGATGTCCATCCTCTGTGCGCCGACCTCGACGGCATGTCGCCGGTGACTCTGTATCGATTCCATTTTCCAATCCGTTACCAGGTCCAGTAGCCCCTGCCGCGGAAATTTTCTTAAAAATCCGGAAAAGGCGGTCATTTGCTAAGGCCTCTGAATTGTAGAAAGGTATAGATTTGCCCCCAATTCTTCTAAAGATTAATTGTTAATTATTGAAATGCGACCCTGTTTTTTCACTCTACTACCTGATCCCTTTTGACCGTCCGCTGACACGCAGGTCATGACGTGATAGGGGCCGCCGGGCCGCTCGATGCGCAGTGCGCAGTGGACGTGTCATGAGTCGATCCAATAAGCCTTACCACAAAATGGCATACTTAATTGTCAATTATTGAGATGCGACCCCGTTTTTTCCACAGGCTCACCGGGCCGTAAGTCTGGCCAAGAATGATCCCTTACCCTATGCGATATTGGCTCTTCCTGTCTCATTGTGTCAATACTTGGGACGAACCCCTGAGTTTATTCTCCTCTTCCGAACGTGCGACGGAGTCTCTCCTCGAACTTCCTCAAAATAGGAATTTTAAAAAGATATATCTTGAGTTGCCTGGTAATAGCTGCATACCCACCACAAAAAAAAGGCAAAACAATAAATCCAATTCCTGGAGGACTAGGCTCACCAAAAGCAAATATAGCCGTGACTCGACACAGGCTCCATACCGAAGCAAGAAACACTGGGACAAGAATAGCTCTATACCAGGATTCTGCAATTGGCGAATAAATTAATATGCTAGCGGCTACTATAACCATTAGAAGGTCACTAATAGTTAGCAAAATCTGGTGCATGTTTACGCTAATTCTTGAAGGTTCCAGGGGTTTGCCATGAGCCAGAAACAGGGTATGGTATTCCGGGAATCCAAGAAAGGGGTGCATTGTGGTGGGAAATTTCACCATTCCAGTTTGTCTGGGTGAATGGGAATGTATAGACGTCAAAAACGCTTGTGTTGGTACCATTGTTCGTGTAACGGAACTGGCCAAGGGTCGGCCAGACGTATAAAGTGGAAAAAGGTCGCTTCCAAGATCCGTAATCGCAAATCGTCATATTTACCGGGGAAGTTGTCACAGGCCATGGTTTGGCATTCTGAAGGTTCTGAAGAGCGGCACTTAAAGGCCATTCGATACTCATTGCTTGACCTCCGCCAAACAAATAATTGAGAAGGCCCCCTATAGGATCGCGAATAGCAGGATTAAAATCTGGCGCCTTACAGGTCCACTGACCATCAGGCGTTTGATAGTAATCAAGGCATTCTCGACCATCGCGATCAACAAGCCCAATAGGCTTATTGTACGAGAACTCGTATAAATTCAATGCTCCCCACTCCTGTATCGGATCCCTATTCATCCACCGCTGTGTTCCCGAATCATAAAACCTGAACCCGTAGTAATAGAATCCCGCATTCTGGAGGAATTCCTTGCTTGAGAAGCGATAGACGTTGGCTTCGGCCAGGGGGCCGTCGGTGTAGAGGGTTCGGCCAAACGGATCGTAGCGGTATTGGGCGGCCATGCCCTCGCTGCCGTTGATCATGTAGGTGATGTTGCCGCCGCCGTCGGCGTGGTAATAATAATGCGTGGTCCAGGTGCCGGAGCTGTAGCCGTCCGAGCGGGCCAAAAGGCCGCCAATGCCGCCGGCTCCTTCCTGCGTCCCGCTCAGGTCAAGACCGCGCGTGTACGACACCGTCGGCGTGTTGTTCTCGTCCCGTTCTTGGACGACCCGCATGCCGTCGTATATGTAGCGGGTCTCGCCGGCCAGGATGAAATCGCCTTCTTCTTGATCCGTGCTGTAGCGCAGGTTGACCGGGCCGTAGCTCTTGCCAGAGCCGCCCACCGCACCGTAATAGGGCGGCGGATTGTTGTAGGCCCACATCGCCCACGCGGAGTTGGCGTCCCCGGTCATCGTGATCGCCGTGCCTGAATAATCATACCACGTATCGCTCCCGCTGGTCTCCTGGCTCATCACCTCGTAATAGGTCCCGGGGGCCAGCACCACCGGCGTGGACAGCGTGGCGTAGGCGAACTGACCGGCCGGCTTGCCCGCCGTGCTCACCGTCACCGACCCGTTTGGCACCGCTGTTCCGTCTGAATAAAACAATTTCACCACGTGATTTCCACTGTTGCCGCTGATCACCCAACGCCCCAGTTCGGTCACCGTCAGCGCGTTGGGTCCCACCAGGAATTGAAACCCCACCCAGCCCGAAAAGTCGCTCCGAACACTCCCAAAAGAATTCACCTGGGTCACCACGGGGCTCGAGGCGCCGCCGCCACCACCGCCGGAGCCGTCACGCAGGCTCACCGGCACATACATTATTGGCTCTTCATGTTGTTTTGTGTCAATACTTGGGGCTGACCACTGAGGTGCGATGTATGATATCACGCTCAGCGTCTATCAACGTTCGGTCTTTAACAGCCTTGGTGAATTCGCTTTGTCCACCCAGATTAATGCCCCATTCCTTGATACAACTAAAATCCCTTTGCCTGCAAACTTTGGATCACTCATTGCGAAAAGCGAATGAAACATTCTACCGTTGATGGTATAAATATTTGTCCAAATAAAAAATCTTTCCGGATCCGTCCAATGTGCCACATACTTGTTGATTGGCGGATTTTCCGGCGAACCATCAATCAACCATTCTTTCCTTAGGCCCTCCAAAATTGGTTGGTTTAATGCGACAGCATCTGCCGGACCGGAGAGAATGTATATAGTCAACCAAGCAATTACTAATACAGTGAAAACAGCAAGGACAGTGACCAAAATGCTTTTTCGCTTGGAAGTTTTCACCCTCAACCTCAAGTTCATTGAGTAATGATCAGCGGTGGGAGGTTTATGTGAATGTTTATTGGCTGATAAGGTGTCCCAAAATTCATGTAATTATTGGCAATGTTGCCAAGGCGAGGAGCAGTACTCCAGCAATTGTTCCAAAGGAAGCAGTAATTTGGCGTATTAATATTTGCTCCCAATAGAGCTGCAAAATTGTTGAGGGCTTGACTCACAGCTGGCGTAGTCTTTACGCATCGAGCGCTCGAAAGGTTGTAAGCCGTCTGGTTCGGAGGAAAAGAATACGGTATGTAATTGTACTTGCCAGGTCCATAGATTCTATTAATGCCGCCACTGGCAGGTCCGTAATCAAGTACATAACTTCCGCCCATTCCGTTGTCTCCGACTACAACTTGATGGGGGAATCCGGAGAATGCAGTAACGTATATCACATAGTAATCCAATCCCAAAGGGTCAACATTGTCGACCGGTTGATTACTCACATAGGCGTATAAATTGACGCCACCGAGTTCCTCCGTCGGATCCCTATTCACCCACCTTTGCGTGCCCGGATCATAAAACCTGAATCCGTAATAGTAAAATCCCGCATTCTCGAGAAATTCCTTGCTGGAAAAGCGATAGACGTTGGCTTCGGCCAGGGGGCCGTCGGTGTAGAGGGTCCAGCCGAAGGGATCGTAGCGGTATTGCGCGGCCATGCCCTCGCTGCCGTTGATCATGTAAGTGATGTTGCCGCCGCCGTCGGCGTGGTAATAATAGTGCGTGGTCCAGGTGCCGGAGCTGTAACCGTCCGAGCGCGCCAAGAGACCGCCAATGCCCCCGGCACCTTCCCGCGTCCCGCTCAGGTCAAGACCGCGCGTATAGGAAACGGTGGGCGTGTTGTTCTCGTTCCGTTCTTGGATGACTCGCATCCCGTCGTAAATGTAGCGGGTCTCGCCGGCCAGGATGAAATCGCCTTCTTCTTGATCCGTGCTGTAGCGCAGGTTGACCGGGCCGTAGCTCTTGCCCGAGCCGCCCACTGCCCCGTAATAGGGCGGCGGATCGTTGTAGGCCCACATCGCCCAGGCGGAGTTGGCGTCCCCGCTCAGGGTGATCGCCGTGCCTGAATAATCATACCACGTATCGCCCCCGCTGGTTTCCTGGCTCATCACCTCGTAATAGGTGCCGGCAGCCAGCACCACCGGCATCGAGAGCGTGGCGTAGGCGAACTGGCCGGCCGGTTTGCCCGCCGTGCTCACCGTCACTGACCCGTTGGGCACCGGCGTCCCATTTGAATCAAATAATTTCACCACGTGATTTCCGCTGTTGTTGTTGAGAACCCAACGCCCCAGTTCGGTCACCGTAAGCGGGTTGGGTCCCACCAGGAATTGAAACCCCACCCAGCCGGAAAAGTTGTTTCGAATGGTCCCAAAGGAGTTCACCTGGGTCACCAATGGGCCCGACGTGCCGGCGCCAGATAATCGGGCGGCGTGGTTGGGTTGGCCCACACCGCCCAGGCGGAGTTGGCGTCTGCACTCAAGGTGATGTGGGTCCCGTAAAAATCATACCAGGCATCGCCGGCATTGACCTCCTGGCTCATGACCGCGTAGGTCGTTCCGGCGACCAAGGTCACGGGCGAGGCGAGCGCGGCATAGGCAAACTGGCCACCCTGCTTGCCTGCGGTGCTCACTGTCACCGAGGCGTTGGGGATGGGCGTCCCATCCGAATAAAACAATTTCACCACGTGATTTCCGGAGTTGCCGGCGACGACCCACCGGCCCAGCTCTCTCACCGTGAGCGGGTTGGCCCCCACCTGGAATTGGAATCCGACCCAGCCGGTAAAGTTGCTGCGCACGATGCCAAAGTACGTCACTGCCGAGACCAGGGAGGTCAGGCTGCCGCTCCCTTCCTCGCTCCAGGTGTATTCTAGGCGCCGTCGGAGACGGCCTTTGCCGTCGTAGACAAAT
>JAMCZD010000476.1 GCA_023473405.1 Candidatus Omnitrophota bacterium | reverse complement strand
GGGGATAGGCCTTGCGATTTGCAAGAAGATCGTCGAGCGCCACGGCGGCACCATCTGGGTCGAATCAGCCCTGGGCCAAGGCGCTACTTTTTATTTCACCATTCCCGACCGCAATAAGTGATACGGCTGCCTTCATCCACGCTGGATCGTTGGTAGCGAAGCGCTGCTGCGCTTCCCTGATTTTCGGATGCCTTCGTGCGCGTGGGACCAGTGGGTTGATTTCGCTCGCGATCAACCTGGCCAATGGGGGCGGGGACGGCTCGTCCCCGCCCTTATTCGGTCCCATCTTGCCTCGTGGATGACATGCCGCGCCGTTGTGATATAACAGGCCTAAAGTGGCTACGCTGGGGTCACACGCGGATGAAGGCATCCGCGCTCCAACGCTATTACGCTCCGCGCTTCACGCCTTCACGATTCAACGCTCCACACGAGTTTATTCGCTTGCTCGACGCTGGACCGTTCCAGTAGGATGCGCGCATGTTGCGTTCGGTTGGACGTCGCAATGCGATAGATGAAATTTAAAGCGCCTAATATGCCAGAAGGACGGCCAATTGAGATTCTGCTGGTAGAAGACAGCCCCAGCGACGCCGAGTTGACCATCGAAGCCTTGAAAGAAGCCAAGGTTTTTAACCGCCTCAGCCTGGTCGAGGACGGCGTTGAAGCCATGGCGTTTCTGCGACGCCAAGGGCCCTATGCAAACGCCCCGCAGCCGGACCTCATCATGCTGGACCTGAACCTGCCGCGCAAGGACGGGCGCGAGGTCTTGGCGGAGCTCAAGGCGGACCCGGACCTGAGGCAAATCCCCGTGGTGGTGCTAACCACATCAAAGGCCGAGCAAGATGTTCTGCGGGCCTATGAACTTCACGCCAACTGTTACATCACCAAACCGGTTGATTTCCGGCAATTTATGAGCGTGGTCAAGGCCATTGAAGACTTTTGGTTGACGGTGGTGACACTACCACAGCGGGGGCGTTAGCAGAAAAGTCCGGCGGCAGCAAACAGCTTCGCCACGACTGAAAGCGATATCGCGGCCCATCCAGGCAGGGTGAATGAGGCGTGGCGAGCGCCGCCACTTTCCGGCTTGGTTTATTTGGTCAGGCTTGGCTTGATGCCAGACGATTTGTTCGACAAACCACCAGTAATGCGCAATGAGACAGTCAGGGTCTTCCTCATCGAAGACAGCGACTCGGATGCCTGCTTGTTACAGGAGGAATTGAGCCAGGTCGCCAGCCAAAAGGTGGCGTTCGTGAGAGCGCAACGGCTTGACGAAGCCATCGCCATACTCTCAACCAATTCATTCGACGTCATCTTGCTCGATCTCTCTCTTCCCGACAGCCAGGGGCTCGAGACGGTTGCGCACATTCAGACACGTGCGCCGGACCTGCCAATTGTGGTATTGACTGGTATTAGCGACGAGCGGATCGGGATCGAGGCGGTGCACCGCGGCGTCCAGGATTACCTGATCAAGGGCCAGACCAACGGCCTTCAAATCGCCCGGGCAATCCGCTACGCCGTCGAGCGCAAGCATACCGAGAAGGCCCTCAAGCAAGCCTTGGCCGAGTCCGCGCGACGGACCGCCGAATTAAAGGCGGTTTTCGATGCCTGGCAAGAGCCAGTCGTCGTTTTCGACGCCGCCGGCGTTCCCGTCAGAACCAACGCGGCGGCAACGGCCATCCTGGGATTGATTGCGACCGGGGCCGACGGCGAGGCTGTTGGGGAATGCTTGCCTTCTTTCACAATCCAGGAACTTGATGGCCGCCCGGTTGACCGTGCGAAGCTGCCCTCGCGCCGTGCCTTGCGTGGGGAAGTGGTTCGCGGCGAGCGTTACGTGGTGAAGAATTCGCGCGGTCAAAGACTGACCTTCGAGGTGAACGCCAGCCCGCTTTATGCCGGCGACCACCCGGCCGGCGCGGTGGCCGTCTGGCACGACATCACCGAAATCATACGGGGCGAAGAAAGGATCATACAGCTCAACCAGGAGCTGGAACATAAAGTCAGGGCGCGAACGGCCCAATTGCGGAAACTCGCCCTGGAATTGACCCAGGTCGAGGAACGCGAGCGCCAGCGGCTGGCTCGAATACTGCACGATCACCTGCAACAACTGTTGGTCAGCGCCAAGTATCACCTGGAAATTCTCCGCAGACCTTGCAACTCAAAAATCACGCAGGATACCGCCCGGCGGGTGATTGAATTGATGGATGAATCCATCCAGACCTCGCGTTCGCTGACGATGGAGCTCAGCCCGCCTGCGTTGTATGAAAGCGTCTTGGCAACTTCGTTGGAATGGCTCGGCCGATGGATGCACGAAAAGCACCATCTCGAAGTCATTGTCGAGGCAGACCCCGTCGCTTCGCCGGAACAGGAGGAGGTCCGTGTTTTGCTCTTCCAGGCTGTCCGCGAATTGCTGTTCAACGTGGTTAAGCATGCTGGCGTCAATACCGCTCGAGTCGAGGTCACCAAGATCGCCGGCAACAAGCTCAAGATCGTGGTAAGCGACCAGGGGATGGGCTTCGACATGAACCAGCCATCCCCAGCCGGCTCGTCAACGCGTGGTTTTGGGCTGTTCAGCATCCGCGAGCGTCTGAGCCTGTTCGGCGGTAGCCTCCAGATTGAAAGCATCTCCGGGCGAGGCAGCCGATTCACCCTGGTGGCCCCGTGCCAAAAGCTGAGCAAGGTAGCCCAGCCGTTGTTGGACTAGGAGTAATTCTCACCACTGATATACCATGACCCAACCCATTCAGTTGGCTTTGACCTTCGTTTTATTCTTAAGCGCCAACCTCGTTGCCCGGCCCGATGAGGAGGCGCCCACTTTGCCAGGAACCGAACCGCTCCGGATACGTGGGGACATTGCCTCAAATCTCGTTGCGGGTGTTGACCGATTTTTGCTGCGCAAGATAGATGAATCGCTCACGAATCGAGACCGGTTTTGGAAACGCGATTTTTCATCACCGGAAAATTACAGCGCGTCCATCAACTCCAATCGACAACACCTCGCCCACATCCTGGGCGCGCGCGATCCACGAATCCCCTTCAAGAATCTCGAGTTCATCCAGCCCGGCCCGGAGAGGGTCCCGCTCGATAGCGACGGCGGTTTGACGGCGGCGGAGAATGAAGCGATCGCCGCAGGGCGCCATTACACGGTTTATAATGTCCGTTGGCCCGCCTTCGGGGACGTTCATGGCGATGGCCTCTTGCTCATCCCGTTGGCCGCGACCATGGAGGATGCGGCGGCCCGGAAATACCATGTCAAACTGGACCCGGCGGCGACAATGCCCGGCGTGATTGCAGTCCCCGATGCCGACCAAACGCCCGAACAGATTTCCGGTCTGGAAGAAGGCGTGCCCCCGGAGAGCCAATTCGCCCGCATCCTGGCCGACAGCGGCTGCCTGGTGCTGGTGCCGGTGCTGGTGAACCGCGGAACCAGCCACGGTAGACTGTCCAATCGCGAGTATATCTACCGCTCGGCCTTCGAGCTGGGCCGCCATATAATCGGATACGAGATCGAAAAGGCCCTGGCGGCAGTGGATTGGTTGGAACATGAGAAAAACCTGCCTGCTCGAGACAAAGACGCGGCTGACTCTCCCCGCCCTGGCTCACATTTAAAGCTGCGCATCTCGAAGATCGGGGTGATCGGCTGGGGCGAAGGCGGGATGTTGGCCCTTTATGCCGGCGCGCTCGATCCGCGCATCGATGCCGTCTGCGTAAGCGGTTATTTCGATTCCCGCCAGGACGTCTGGCAGGAGCCGGTTTACCGGAACGTGTTCGGTTTGCTTGAACAATTCGGCGATGCCGAGCTGGCGGGAATGATCGCCCCGCGCCCGCTGGTGATCGAGGCGGCCCGTGGACCTGAACTGGTGGTGCCCCCCGGCACCGGGGGCGCTCCGGGACGACTGGCCACTCCGGAGCTTTCGCGGGGGCAGCAGGAAGTGGCCCGCGCGCGGCAATGGCTTCAAAGGCTGCAACCGCCGCCGTCGATCGAGTTGGTGGTGAGCGGCGACGGCCACGGACCATTTGGCACCCGGGAAGCGCTCGAGAGGTTCTCGCGCGCCCTGGATTCCCATGCCCCCGTGAATGACCTGGGCAAGCCCAGCTATTCATGGCGGCAACAGGTTGATTCTGAGGCACGCCAGCAAAGCCAAATCCACGAGCTGGACCGTCACAGCCAGTGGCTCTTGTCCGAAAGCCCCTACGTCCGGCAACAATTCATGGCCAAACTCGACACCAGCTCGCCCGCCAATTACGCCCATAGCCTCGAGTGGTATCGCGATTTCTTCTACCAGGACGTGATCGGACGCTTCGACTGCCCGCTCCTGCCATCCCATGTCCGCACGCGCCTCGCTTATGATACCCCTAAATGGACCGGATACGAGGTGGTGATGGACGTGTTCCCGGAGGTGATCGCTTACGGGATTCTACTGTTGCCCAAGGACTTGCATCCCGGAGAAAAACGTCCCGTCGTGGTTTGCCAACACGGGCTCGAGGGACGCCCGCAGGATGTCGTCACCGGCAATAGCGCGGCTTACCACGACTTCGCCGCCCGGCTGGCCGAGCTTGGCTTTATCACGTTCGCGCCGCAGAACCTGTATATTTTTGGCGACCGTTTCCGCACCTTGCAGCGCAAGGCGAACCCGCTGAAGAAGACGCTCTTCTCGATCATTGTCCCGCAGCACCAACAGATCACCGATTGGCTCAAATCGCTCGATTGCGTTGACGGCGGGCGGATCGGTTTTTACGGGCTGTCCTACGGCGGCAAGTCAGCGATGCGAATTCCGGCCCTGGTGACAAATTACTGTTTGTCGATCTGCTCGGGCGACTTTAACGAATGGGTCTGGAAGAATGCATCGACCCGCAGCCCCTACAGTTACATCCGAACCGGTGAATACGAAATCTTCGAGTTCGACCTGGGCAGCACCTTCAATTACGCCGAGATGGCCGCCCTGATCGCTCCCCGCCCGTTCATGGTCGAACGAGGTCATTTCGACGCGGTGGCGCCGGATGAGACCGTGGGCTATGAATTCGCCAAGGTGCGGTTTCTTTACGAGGCGAGACTGGGCCTGAAAAACCAAGCCGAGATCGAGTGGTTCGTGGGCCCGCACACCATCAACGGCAAGGGCACCTTCGATTTCCTGCGCCACCACCTGGACTGGCCCGAAAGTCCATCCGCATCGAATTGATCGCGCAGCTTTGCACCCGCCGGCCTGTCCTATGTCCGGCGCTTTCATTATGGCGGATTTTGAATTTTGCCCATCACTTTGTCCTTCACTTAACCGCCCTTTTCCCGAGCAGTCTTGACAACGGATCGGGAGACGGATTGAAAAGGAGCTTCACAATGAGAGCGGCGGTTTTATTTTTAGAGGCCTCTTGAATGTTTGGCGATGTCGGTCTAACCTCACATTCAAATTAGAACTAGAATCCAATAGCGGAAAGACTCGTTGATGATTCCGATTAAGCGAAATACTGAACCTCGTTCCAAATTGTGGTGGCTCAGACTCTTCCTAATCTTGGCAGCCGCCATGGCCTGCCTCCAGGCTTACCAGGGCGTCCCGGCAACCAGACTGACCCAATGGATATGCTCCAAATCCGCGACACCGGCGATTCTGGTCGACGGCACCAGCGCCGTCCCCGACCACGCCGAATCGCCCGCCGCCGAACCATCCACCAATGCTGCCGCCCTTGTCCCACAGCCGGATTCAGCCGGGATTGCCCGAATCACATCGTTGCTGCTGACCAAAAGCCATTACCTCCAACACCAGATCGACGACGAGATTTCCTCCAAGTTTTTCGATCAATACCTTGACGCCCTCGATCCGCTGCACCTCATCTTCCTGCAAACCGACGTAAAGGAATTCGAGCCGTATCGGTACCGCTTGGACGACCTGATCTTGAGACGAGGCGACACCACGCCGGCTTATGTCATCTTCAACCGGATGCGAGTGCGCTTTGCTCAGCAGGTAACATTTGTCAACCAATTGCTGAAAACCGAAAAGTTCGATTTCACCGGCAATGAACGCTATTTATACAACCGCCGGACCGCCCCGCGCCCCAAGGACCTCGAAGATGCCAAGAAACTGTGGCGCGAACGGGTGCGTTACGAGTTTCTCCAGGAAATACTGAACAAGGAAAAGCCGGATGAAATTGTAAAAATCATCGAACGCAGATACACGCGGATGCAGCGGTTCCTTGATGAATACGACAGCGGCGACGTCTTCCAGATTTATCTAACCGCCTTAACCCACGCTTACGATCCGCACTCGGATTATATGGGCGCAGCCCAGTTGGAGAACTTCGCCATAGGCATGAAATTGTCCTTGTTCGGCATCGGCGCCCTGCTCAAGTCCGAGGATGGTTACTGCAAAATCGTCCAACTCGTTCCGGGTGGACCTGCGGAAAAGAGCAAAAAACTCAAACCCAATGATCGGATCATCGCCGTAGCCCAGGAAAACCAGGAAACCGTCGACGTGGTCGATATGAAGCTTGCCAAGGTGGTCGAAATGATCCGTGGCACCAAAGGCACCAAGGTGCGCCTGACGATCATACCCGCCGACGCCAGCGATCCGTCAACTCGACGGGTAGTTACCCTGGTTCGCGACGAGGTCAAACTGGAAGAGCAAGAGGCCAAGGCAAAAATCGTCGAACTGCCCGACCGCCATGAGATGCGTTTGGGCATCATCGATCTCCCATCGTTCTACTCCGAAATGCCCACCGCCGAAAAAAGCGTGGGACTCAAAAGCACCACCGCCGACGTCGCCCGCCTCCTCCACAAATTGAACCAGGAAAAGATCAGCGGTCTGATCCTGGATTTGCGCCGCAACGGGGGCGGCGCATTGGAAGAAGCCATCGACCTCACCGGCCTGTTCATCAAGAAAGGCCCAGTCGTTCAGATTAAAAGCTACGATGGCAGCATCTCCGAAGGCGAAGACCGCGACCCCTCCGTCCTTTACGATGGCCCCATGATCGTCCTGACCAGCCACTTCAGCGCATCCGCCTCGGAGATTCTGGCCGGCGCCTTGCAGGATTACGGCCGAGCCGTGATCGTCGGTGACTCCTCCACCTTCGGCAAGGGCACCGTTCAACAATTGATCCAGCTCGAACCATACATGCGCCAATTCGGCTTCGACTCCACCAATAATCCGGGCGCGCTGAAACTTACCATCCGCAAATTCTACCGCGCCAACGGCGCCTCGACGCAACTGGATGGTGTGAAACCCGACGTCTGCCTGCCATCGCCAAGTGATTATGCCGAGATAGGTGAATCCTCGCTGCCCAACGCCCTCCCATGGGACACTGTGCCGAGCGCTTCGTTCCAACCCGTGAATATGGTCCAGGCTTATCTGCCCGAATTGAAAAAACTCTCCGACGAGCGCCTGGCCACCGATCCGGACTTTATCTATCTTCGAGCTGAAATCGAGCGAGTCAAAAAGGCCCTCGCCGATAAAACAATCTCCCTTAACGAGGCACAGCGATGGAAAGAAAAACAGGAAGCCGACGCTCGCCAACAGACCCGCAAAAAGGAACTCCTCGCCCGCCCGGCGCCTGACCAGAAAGTCTACGAATTGACTCTTAAACAGGCCGACCTGCCGGGATTGCCCCCTCCTTTAGCCCAAACCAACGACTTGATTGCGTCGGTCAACAAAAACCTCACTAGTGATTCGGATTCCGAAACCAAATCGGAAGACGATTCCATGCCCGTCGTGGATGCAACCATGGCGGAAACCGAACGCATCCTGATCGACCTGATCACCCTCTCCGCCAAATCCAAATAGGAGTGCCAGGCAATGCAGGGCCGAGCTGCTGCGCGGCCCATTACAGGAGCGCTCACCGCTTCGACTCCACAGCCCGAGGGGACGGGCCGTCCCCGCCCCTCCTCGCCGCGATTCGGACTGGAATTCCCACGGAATCGGATTAGGTTCCATTAGAACGCGTGAATCAATGGCGAGTTCCGGCTTATGAAAGTGAGATTTTGGAAACAGAGGTTCGTAATCGGCCTAACCACGGTTGCAGTGGTCCTGGGCATGGCGAACCCGGCATTCAGCACAGACGTTGCCGGCAGTTCGGTTGCGGTGCCAGGCACCAACACACCGCTTGTCGTAGCGAACGGAACCGCGACCACAAATGCTCCGGCGCTGAAGGTGGTGGGACCGGTGCCGGCAAAGGTGTCGCCTGGTCTGTCGGATATTGTTGAATTGGCGCAATCGGGAGTCGACCAGAGTGTCATTTTGTCCTACATAAACAATTCGCTCAAGACGTACCACCCGACGTCGAGCGACATTATTTATCTAAGGGATATAGGTTTGTCGTCCGAGGTCATTTCCGCCTTGATCAACCACACGGGAGAATCCCCGCAAGAGACTTCCTCGGCGAGCGTCCAAGTCAGCAGCCAACCCGCCGTGACAACCACGACTGGAGCACCGGTTTTGCCGGCACCCGCCGCACCGCCAGCCGTGTCGTCCTCGGCTGAGGCAATCTCTCCAAGCTCAACCTCACCGCCACCCGTGTCGTCCTCCACATCCACTCCTGTTCCGAACGCGCCACCGGCGCAACCGGCGACCGTGGAGCCATTTTATTCGGACCTGGCGCCTTATGGGGCTTGGATGGACATCCCGGGATACGGATGGTGCTGGCAGCCCACATCAGTCACTGTTGATCCTTTTTGGAAGCCATATTGCAACGATGGTTACTGGTTGGACTCAGATTACGGCATGTATTGGAACTCGTCTTATTCCTGGGGCTGGGCGCCGTTCCATTACGGTCGTTGGTTCTTTTACGCGCCGTACGGCTGGCTTTGGTATCCTGGAACCGTCTGGGGCCCGTCGTGGGTTTGCTGGCGGTATACACCCGATTATTGCGGATGGGCGCCTCTGCCTCCGGGAGCCAATTTCGAATCTGGCTTTGGCCTGATGTATGACGGTGGATTGGTGGGTTATGACTTTGACTTTGGTTTGCCGTCATTCTGTTTCACGTTCGTTTCGTTCCATCATTTCTTCGACGATCATCCGTTCCATCACTTCCTGGATCGCGATCACGCACGGGACATCTTCCATCACAGCCGGGGCTCCGATCGTTTCTTCGAAGGTCCTGACCACCGCATTATGAACCGGGGGATGGGAAGGGATTTGTTCCCGGCCTCGATGCGGTCCGAAATCCGCAAGGTCGATGTGCGGACACTGCCGCCTGCAGCAGGGGGCAGGTTTGTTGGGGTGGAGCGGCCTGAAAGGGTAGGCAATTCATTGGTGATATATCGCCGGCAATTGCAAATGTCGGTTCCGCGGAATGCGTCCGAAGCCCGATTCGCTCCCACTTCGAGAATCGAGCGGGAAGCACGGGGCATTTCAGCTCCCAGCCAAGTGCGGTCACCGGCATTTCAGCCGCGGCAGGCAAACCTGTTTGAAAAGGGCGGGTCGGCCATTGAGCGTCAAAGCCAGCGGATCACTTCCGCCCCTTCATTGACCGGCAGGCAGCCGGGAACGAGATTAGCGGAACCGCAAGTGGCGAGAAACCAAACTGTATTTCCTGGCCAAAACGCGCGGATCGAAAGACCAGGCGAGATCACCGGGCGCCAATTCAATTTCAATCGCCCGCTGTCGCCGCCTTCCCCGTCCGAGCGGCCGGGACAGGTGCGGTCTTTCCGGAGTCCGGCCTCTTCAATACCTCAAACGCCAAGTCCGCAATTTCACGCAATGCCCGCCGGACCGCGTCCTTCCCGCGAAGGGAATGCATTTGGTTCGCGGGCGGAGCTGCCGCCACTCGAGCGTTTGCCGGGCCAATCCGTAAATAACGAGCCTCGCTGGACAACCATCCCGTCGAAGCCGTCGCCCTTTGGCCTCAATCATGCCGTTGGACCTGAACGAGGCAACTCACTTTCGCCAGGTTCGCCGTCCTTGATCCAGCCGGCACCTGAGCAGCGTCAATTCAGCTTTCCGACTTACCGCTTCAACTCAACGCCATTCCCGCGGCAGGAGGCGCCGAGCTTCAGGACCCCGGAGCGTTTTGGGCCGGTCTTTTCTTCGCCGTCATTCAGCCGATCCCCGAGCTTCGAGCCGCGATCGTCCTGGCATCCGTCGTTTTCGCCCAGTCCCTCTTATCGTTCCACGCTGCCCATGATAACCCAGCCTCGTCCCGCCGGACCCACCCCAACATTCCACGGTGGATTCGGTGGCGGGTTTCGCGGTGGATTTCACGGTGGATTCCGTGGTGGCGGTTCATTCTCGGGCCCGCGCGGGTCCGGCGGGCACCGAGGATAATACTCCCCAGGCCGTGGGATAGAGCACACTTTGCCAAGTGCGATTTTGGCCCGGGGCGAGACGCGAGCGAGGCGTGTGTCCTGGGCGACACTCAACGAGCGAGCAACAGAGTGTGCTCTATCCCACAGTCTGGGGAGTAATCAATCCGAGGACGCCTATTCGGTTGGCGGCGTAGTTGCCGCCAAACTGGGGCGGTTCAACCGATACCGGTAATCCGGCCACAACGGGCAATCAAGATCGGTCCAGCACTTGATTCTGCGCTTTTCCTCTTCGGTCAGTTTTACGTCGTGGTGACCGGCATCGAGCAAAGGCCAAAGCTTGCTCTTGACCGTGCCAAAAGTAAGGGGTGCGGCGAGGTTATGTTCTTCACCCCATTGATAGCTGAAGTAGTGGACCCAGCCTTTTGTAATCAGGGCACGATAGGAAGCGGGAACACGATCGGCATCCAGAGTGCCCGTCAGATTGAAGCCTTTCTTGTCCTCGGCGTTATGGCACTGCACGCAGTTCCTGTCCCATACCGGTTGCACGACTTTGGCATAAGAAAAGGGCCCGGCACCCCACTCAGGCGGCTGCGGGTGGCTCGGCTCGCGTTGCATTGCCAACGGACGGTTAGGCGTGGGCGCCAATACCCGGTGTTCATGGCAACCGATGCAACTCCGCACCTCTCCCGGCTGCAATTGGGTGAGGCTGCGCATTCGTTGAATCTCGTTAAAGTCACCATCCAATGCCTCGAAATAAAGCGCCTTGCCGACTGGCGCATAGAAGTTGGCCGAGCCATCCGCCTCGACTGGCACGAGACCGTAATCGCCTTTGGCCACGAAACTGGGCCAGCCATAGGGCCCCTGAATCTTATGCGTAGGCGCGGCGTAGTAATCCTCGAAGGGCGGATAATCCTCCTTTAATTTGCCGTTGGGCAACGTTTCGAGATCGGACCTTACTTCCTGGACGACGCGAAGGTACTTGACCGACCCGGCCTTCACGGCGTCGCCCAAACCCTGGTAGACATTGGCAACAATCAATTGACCCCATTGATCCTTGATGGCTTGGGGATAATTGTAAGCGATTACCGGCGGGGTCGGGACGGCTCGCAACGGCGTAGGCGTCATCGCGCCTATATCCGGGTCAAGGTAAAGCACCTCACGGTTGCCATAGCGATCAATCACATATAACCCGAAGCGATCCGCCGGCGCGTGGCTCGCCAACACATAATCGCGGGAGAGCGGAATCGGGTCACGGAAACAAACCGCGCGAGCCCAATCCATATGGTAATGGGGGCGAACGTCGGGGGTAATGCTGGTGATCGCGGCGTCGTTGAATGGGCCCTGGGAAATATCGATCATGGCGATGGGTCCGTTGAAATCGCCGCCATGGGCGATCAGGGTGCAACAGAGTTCGCTTGTCCCCGGCACTTCATGGGCGTTCATGTAGCAGTTACGGGTATCGTTCCCGTAGAGCAAAGTGGTCTGGGTCCCATCGGGGCGAGTGGCCCAGATCGTATGGCCGAAATCGGCCCCCTTATCGAGATACTCGGAACGCGTCCAGACTATGCGCCCGTCGCTCATGATCGAGGGACCCCATTCGCTCAAATTAGAATAAGAGACCGGGGTGATATGGCTGCCATCGGGTTGCATCCGGAACAGCACGCAGGACATCGGCACCCAGCACAGGTAACGGCTCTTGCATCGGGTGGTAATGAATCCCAAGTCTCCATCCGGCAGCGGGCAAGGATAATAATCGTGGAACGGCCCATCCGTTAGTTGCCGCAACCCGGTCCCGTCCGGTCTAATCGCCATGATATGCCAGTAAGCGGTTCCGGGCTTTCCGACCGGGCGATAGGCAAAGTATATCTCACTCGAGTCAAAGGTCGCCACCGGATCACGCGCAATGCCATCACCGGCGTCGAACAACACGGTAACCTTGCCCAGATCAGGATCGAGCCGCCCGTTTATTCTTGGAATTTCGAGCACGCAAATGCCGCCACCGCCGCGAAACTGCGAGTCCAGGTAATCACTGTAATTATGAGATGGGGTATAAGGATGGCGTTTGACGAAGAGTATCCTCTCGAGGGGGGCAAGCTCCGGCTCGCGGAAGAAGAGTTCGCGTTTGGCCATGCGTGCATCCAGGTATAATTGATCCTCGGCTGCCGCGCGCGCTTCCTCATCCAAACCGGCCAAAGCCAATTGGCGTTGGCGGAATTCGGCCAACTGGCGCCGCCCTGCCGTCACATCCAATCCCTTTTCCGCCAGGCGATCCGCCAGGTCCGCCATCTGGCGCAATACCCGTGATACGGGGTCCAACCGCACCAGGTCACCCCAATAAGGCGCGCCTCCGGGCAAGGCGGGGCGGTTCACCCGCAGCGGAGACAGGTGGTCCGCCGAGTCCATCTTCGCCCAGGTCTCCTTTTCGCACAGGAAGGCGTAGCGGACAAGCCCGGCCCACGTGAACGGATCGGGCAACTTGACATCGGGGAGGCCGGATTGAGCGGCGATGTTCATCTGCACCGGCGACTCCACGCGCGCCACAGTCGTCCACTTCTTGCTATCTACGGATACCCGAACTTCGAATAGCGCGGGGATACGGTCCTGGAAATTTCCCAATCGGTCCCTTGAGAAAACCACCTTGGCGACCTGGGTGAGCTCCGGAAGCTCGATTTGCGCCCATTCGTTCTGGGCGCTGGAAGGTATCCAACTATGATCGTTACCGTAAAACCCGTCGTTGAGGTGGGCTATTTGATGTATCTCATAGCCTTGCAGACAGGATGAGGCGGTGGCCTTGGCTCCATTCTTCGCCAATGCCAGGTTGACCTTCCCGTCCGGACCATATACCTCGAGCTCGTCAATGCAGGGTTCACCGGCGCTTTGCAGCACCAAAAATCGAACATACCTGCACTCGATAGGGGCAAAAGCCACGGTATTCGACTGCCCGGGATTGATTTGCATGGTCTGGAGCTTGACGCCCGGTTTCGCGGGGCCCTTCTGGCCCCCTGTTTGCGCCTTAGCCAACCCAGCAGCCGAAGCGGGTTCAGCACCATCACTCGGTTCCGAGAACCACGCCAAACCTACGAGAACTGCCAGGAGCGTGAGCATCCTCATACGGCAAGAAACGGTATTGATCATGAATTTATTTTATCTATCCCTCTTGGGCCAGGCTAGAGAAAACTCGCGTCTAATAGTGGATTTTTGCAAGGATAGGCGGGTAAATCTTCGATCCCCCCTCCGTCTTTTTTTTTGGCACAAATAATGCTTTATAATCAGCCCTGCTGTTATCATGCCAAGGGATCCCAAGTATTGACACAAAGCCGTTGCTGGGCAGTGGTCAATAGGAAGAAAGAACTGCCCGTGGAATACGAAAGAGGCCATTTATTATGTGATGAATCGCGCTAATTAGGGTGAAGCGATGTTCAAGGACGATACCGCGCGTGATCCGTTCCTGGCGATTATGGGTCGAGCTTGCCGAAAAACGCATTGCCGGGAGCATGAGGATGCGACGAGAGTGGAACCAAGCCCTTATCTAAGCGCAATTCGGGCCCCCCATTTCCACGCCCCCTGATTCATCCCCAAATATCGCTTAGGAAAACAGGAAACAAGGAAAGGTAAATTGGATTTCCTGCCTTCCTGCTTTCCTAAGGAATAAAGAAAATCAAATGGCGCTACGGCACGCCCCCTGGTTCATCCCCAAATATCGCTTAGGAAAACAGGAAACAAGGAAAGGTAAATTGGATTTCCTGCCTTCCTGCTTTCCTTAG
>JAMCZD010000218.1:1506-2599 GCA_023473405.1 Candidatus Omnitrophota bacterium | reverse complement strand
TTCGGCGGAAAGGCGTCCCCAGATTTTCTGAAATGTTCGATGGCAAAAGCAACCTGATCTAATGCCATGCCCAGCAAAGATGCTTGCCATGTCGTGTTGGGTTCCGGTCCATTCTGCTCGTACCATGACTTTCCAAAGGTGTCGCCCATGCGCTTCCAGAATCGCTGGAAAGCCTCATCAGTCCACCCGTTCCGCATCGCCCCGTATTGGCTTAGCTGCATTGATCTTGGCCTCCAGGTTGGATTGGTAGTCCTCGAATGTTTTACGCCCCTTGCTGGGTTTTCGGCTGTTTTTCTCCCATGTTCGGACGGCCGCCTTCCAGTCTTTCATCGGGTTCCTGCCGACCTTCCAGCCGTTTGAAGTGTAGTAGTCCATGAAGGCTTGCGGGTCTACGGAGTTTTGGCGTTCGAGGCAGTAGGATTTGATTTCCTCGATGGGTGGTTTAATAAACCTATTTATGGTTACTGATGGTTCATGATGGTTCTTATGATTAGGGGTAACGTCGTTACCTAGTTTGTTTCCTACGTTACCTACCCCGTTAACGTCGTTACCTAGTCTAGGTAAGCTGGTTACCTGCTGGGTAACGTCGTTACCTACCACAACCTCATAGAGAGTTGCGCCTGATTGGTGCAGGCCAACACGGCGCATAAATCCGGAACTGACAAGGCGATCTATTGCCTTCCAGATTGTAGGTCTGCTGTATCCGGTTTTTAGCTCAAGGTGTGTAAGGGATGGCCAACACGTAAAATCAACGTCGTTGGCGTGATCGGAGAGTGCGAGAAGTACGAATTTTGTTGTTGGGTCAATGTCCTGTTTCCAGGCCCATGACATTGCGGCGATGCTCAACTGATCCCTCCCGTGGGTAAAAGAAAATGCTCGGCCCGCATGGACGGGACCATGCGACTTCGGTCGGGAGGGAGCTACCCTCGCACCGAGCGATTCATATTTTTCCATAGCCCATCGCCAGATGCAAGGGGTAGGAAAGGCCCCTTCGGTTAATCCCGTTGGGGCTTTTCATTTTGTACGGTGGGGCGTTTTTCTTTACTGTTCTGAACCTGCCACACTCCCATCCACTCACGCAACCGCGCGGTGT
>JAMCZD010000218.1:291-1496 GCA_023473405.1 Candidatus Omnitrophota bacterium | reverse complement strand
TGCTGTGTGGCATAATCAATGCGCGCGAGGTAATCTAGTCTCGGGAAACGCCCTATTGTGGATTCACGGTGGGGCGTTTTTCGTTGGAGTTCCTCATGGACGGGGAACGACCCCCCAGCCCGGTTGCGAAGCAGAGGGCGCGAGGGCATTTATTGAGTATCCGCTGCGGCCCCGCATGCGCTATAATTCGCGCATGCCTGCCGTTCAACGGTCCTATCGTATCCGCGCCTATCCTAACTCGGCGCAAATCCGAATGCTGAATCAGTGGTACGG
Source organism: Candidatus Omnitrophota bacterium (assembly GCA_023473405.1). Lineage (GTDB taxonomy): Bacteria > Verrucomicrobiota > Verrucomicrobiia > Limisphaerales > UBA1319 > JAMCZD01. The sequence goes on along the minus strand of JAMCZD010000218.1, from coordinate 1,223 downwards.
TTCGGTGCGCTGGCTCTGGAACTGGTCGCTCGACATGCGCACCAAAGCCTACCAGAGGCGCAAAGAATCTCTTACCAGCGTTTCGATTTCCCGCAAACTCACCAAACTCAAGACCGTTCCGAAGTTCGCCTGGCTTGCCAAAGTGCCGGCGACCTGCTTGACGCAATGCCTGCGGGATCAAGACCAGGCGTTCGTTAATTTCTTCCGGCGAGTAAAGGCCGGAGAGACGCCGGGTTATCCGCGCTTCAAGGCGCGGCAAATGAATGGGTCGCTGCGCTTTCAGGATGTCTCGGAAGCGAAGTGGGCCAAGGGTGTTGTCAGTCTGCCCAAATTCGGAACCATGAAGCTCGCCGAGAAACTCCCTGGAATCGTCTGCCCCGATACGGTCACACTCAAGCGCGAAGCCGACGGGCGCCACTACGTCACGTTTTCTTCCGCAGTCGAGATCGCGCTGCTGCCCGTGGTGGCCTCGGTGATCGGCATTGATCTTGGACTGACCCATTTGGCCACGTTGAGCAGCGGCGAGAAGATCGAGAATCCGCGACACCTGACGAATCGGCTGCGCTATTTGCGGCAACAACAGCGATGCTTGTCTCGCCGCGTGAAAGGATCGAAGCGCCGCGAGAAGCAACGACTGCGAGTTGCCCGTGCGCATCGCAAGATCGCGGATCAGCGCAACTATGCGCTGCATGCGCTCACGACCCGACTTGTGCGTGAGCACCAAATTATCTGCATCGAGAACCTCGCGGTGCGAAACATGATTAAGCACCCCCGGTTGGCTCGGCATATCGCCGATGCCGGTTGGGGAGAATTCCGCCGCATGATCGAGTACAAGGCCAAGTGGTACGGCCGTACCGTGATCGTGGTGGATAGGTGGTTTCCGTCCAGCAAAACGTGCAGCAAGTGTTCGCACAAACTGGACGAGCTGCTTG
>JAMCZD010000218.1:0-281 GCA_023473405.1 Candidatus Omnitrophota bacterium | reverse complement strand
AGTCGCATGACAGGCGCGGAGACTAAAATCGGGATGTCAACGCGGCGCAGAATTTGCTCCTGGCAGGCATGTCGGAGCTTGGCGGCGGTGAACGCCGTGACCTGGGCGTGGATGGTGCTGTTGTAGACGCACCGCGCGAAGCGCCACCTGGGCAAATAAATTGAGCGTGTCTGGAACATGCGAGATTTATTTAGCAGCGGATTCAAGTCAGTTCTAAAACTCTCGCCCTCACCGCTTCGGACATATCCGGATGCCGGGCCTTGAGTTCGTTGAACGCCGCG
>JAMCZD010000007.1:2289-2603 GCA_023473405.1 Candidatus Omnitrophota bacterium | reverse complement strand
CACGGCGCGTTGGTTTGAGTTTAGGACTGGTGGCTAGGCGTGTTCCCTTGTGGGGCGAGTTGATTAAGCATGTCGGGTGAAGTCCCCGTGTAGTTCACAACGTAGCGTTTTCACCGCTTCTGCACACTTGTGCTTGCAATCAAAAGCGGGAGTTTTATAGATCTTGCGCTGGTGCTGGACGGTGCCAAACCACTTCTTTGCAGTGCTGTTCCAGGAAACACCTTTGTAGCCGGAGGTATTCCGCTTGGACAGCCGAGCGTTGCAGTTGTTTGATTCGTAGGTGGCTGCACGAAGGTTTTCGATACGGTTGTCTG
>JAMCZD010000007.1:0-2279 GCA_023473405.1 Candidatus Omnitrophota bacterium | reverse complement strand
AAAAGCCGTGTCACCGTTGATGTGGTCGAGCATCACCGCCGGATCGTTTCCGTGCATAGCCCAGATGATGCGATGCACTAGGTACTTTTTGAAATTGATTCCGACAACTAGGTAGCCGCGCCCGTTGACGCAACCGGCTTGTGACCCGGCTTTTGCCATTCCGCTTTTTGTTGTCTTCCAGTACAGGGCTCCGTCCCGATACTCAAAAAGCTCGTGAAACTCTTCAGTAGACGGCAGGTCAGTTGCTGCAGGCACAAGAGGGGATGCAGTAGTAACAACTATTTTACTGTTCACTACTAGCGGGCGCGGGCGTATTGGAAAGGTGATTCGGCGAAGGCTGCAAAAACAAACTGATGCCCGTTGGTGTATGGGTAACGAAGCTTGATTCCATTTGATAACAAGTCAAACTCTGCCGAAGCAAACTCCGCGCTTGATGAGCTTGGCATACGACTCGGCCTCCTGGTGGGTCACCGGGTCGGCTTCGTAAACCTCGATCTCGTCCAGGCGCGGCAAGGCGATTTGGGCGGTCTGCTCTTCTTTGGGCAGTATCTCGATCCGAACCCAGCGAGCCGCTGTGGAAGCGAACGAGAAGGCCTTTTCGGTCAGGATCGGCTCGCCGCGGTATTGGAGGACGGTCTGCCAGGTTGAGGCGGAGGAATCCGGATTGTATTCAGTGGCGGTCAGGATGCGCAGGCTGGTGGTCGCGCGATCGGCGAATTGCGAGGTGTGATCATTGCCCAGGATAACCTGATTGATGTGATAAACCCCGCCCAGGTCGATCTCGGCCCAGGCCGGCATGGACTCCGAAATCCAACTGGCGCTGTTGCCATACCAGCCGTCGTTGAGATGAGCGATTTGGTGGATAGGCATACTGCCCTGGTCGTAAACGGACGATGCATTGGCCTTGGCATCGGGGAGCAAGGCGAGGTTCCTGTGTCCGTTGCGGACCGCGGGTGCCTGGAGGCGTTCGACCTGGTTATGATCATCTTCGGCAGGTGGGGGGATACGCACGGCGTCCTGGGGCCACGTCTTCACAGCGCCAAGCCCCCAGCTGTATTGATGCGACATCCAGGTGGCCAGCGGGCAATGCAACGATAGTTCAAGGCCGTATTTGGACTTCATTTCATCGACAAACGCCTTTTGCGGTCCAAGCCATTGTTCGCCCCAGAGGAACGTTCCGAAATCGGTGTCCCAGCCGGGATCGAGGTAGAGGGCTTCGCAACTGTAAGCCTTGCCTTTGGCGGCTTCTTTTTCGACGATCGCCTTGGTGTAGCGGTGGGCACGGTCCTCCCAGGCGCCAGACATGTCATAGAGCTGTTCCCAGTGAACGGGCGGATTGAAATCGGCGGGAAACCGGCAGCCTTTTTCATCCAACAAATCGCGGTAGGCATACATCGCCTCGACGTAGCCCCCTTTCATCGATTCGTAACGGACGGTGCCGAGATCGACCGATTCGCCGGGGGAAATCCGTCCGAGGGCGGCGGGTTCATTCGAGATCATGCAGGCGCCACCAAACACCAAGGCGGTGGCGTCAGATACTTTTTCGGGAGTAACCACGCTGAAGAGCATGTTCTCCTGGTTGAACACGAAGATGCCCAGGGTGCCGTCGCCATGCACCCAGGCCCAGCCTTCCGAGCGTCGATGCGGCGAAGGGGCTTGAATGTAGTGTTGGTCCTTGTCCACCCATGGCTCATAGCCGGGCTTGGTGATGAGGTCGTTTACCGAGAAGTCGTTCACGTATCCCTTCGGATCGGTTGCGCGTGCCCGCAGCGGCACCGCCACCCAGCGGTCCTGGGCAAACTCCGGCAGGACCTGGCCGCTCGAGTCGGTCACGACCCGCCGCAAGCCGGCCTCGAAGTTGGTCAAGGCAATCATCGAATCGGTCGGGTTGCGGACGACGATCCGCTCCTCGAGCCACGGATGCTCGGTCGGAACCACAAAGTGATGTTCCACTTCGAGGCCGGCCAGTTCGCCGCGAATCAGAATCTCGTTGCCCCAGGTCAGGACCATTGGGTTCTGGAGACCTTCGCTCGATTCGGTCTGCTGGCCTTGGAGACGCTTGGCGCGGTAGAGGTAAGGACCGTCGGCGGCGCGGAGGTTCAAGAGCTTGTCTTCGAGCCGGACTTGCACCTGGTCATTCTCGATGGCCACGCGCAGGCGGTAAGCCGAATTTTCCAGTTCCCTGACGACGGGCGGGGAATTCGGTGCATCAGCGGCGCGGGCGTGGCTGAGGGCAGCGATCATTGGCCAGCCAAACAACGTGGCGGCTCCAAGCAGGA
>JAMCZD010000507.1 GCA_023473405.1 Candidatus Omnitrophota bacterium | reverse complement strand
ATGCTCGTGCCGCGGCGCGCAGGCCGCCGGGACCGGCTCCCTGGTCGACTGAATCCATGAGTCAAATTGCGATGATCCTGTGGCAAGTTATGCCACAGAATCAAATAATATTTTTGAGGCTGGGCTTCTCAGATTTCCGGTCTCGCGTCTTGCTGCGGACAGGGCGGTAGACTAAGCTTGCGTGAAGAGAAGATGATTAGCGTGGTGGAATCGCAGCCGGCGGGTTCCGGAGCTTCCCTCGAGGAGCAGGTGCACAGCATTTTTTCGCCAACCGGGATTTTTTCCGGGGCGAAGAATTTTGAATATCGTCCGCAGCAGCAGGAGATGGCGGTGGCGGTGGCGCGCGCCCTGGAGGGGAAGGGGCATTTGGTGGTGGAAGCGGGGACGGGGGTGGGGAAGAGTTTGGCGTATCTGGTTCCGGCGATCCTGTTCGCGGTAAAGAACAAGAAAAAGGCGGTGATATGCACCCACACGATCAACCTGCAGGAACAGCTCATCCAGAAGGACCTGCCCATGCTGGCGCAAGTCCTCCAGGTTCCCTTTAAATTCACCATGTTGAAGGGCCGCCAGAATTACCTGTGCCGGCGCCGGCTGGTTTGGGCGATGAAGCAGGCGGACGGCATGTTTACCACGCCGGAGATTGAGGAGTTGCACCGGATTTACGAATGGTCGAAAACCACGTCCGACGGCAGCCTGTCCGATTTCGAGCTCGAGCCGGACCCGAAGGTATGGGCCCAGGTCTGTTCGGAGCGCGGATTATGTTCGCCCAAGCTATGCGGGCCGAGCTCCGATTTCGCCAAGGACCACGGCATTTGTTTTTTCCAGAAGGCCCGAAGCCAAATCCTGTCCGCGGACGTTTTGGTATTGAATCACACCCTCTTTTTCATGAACCTGGCCGCGCTCGAGGGGGAAACGGCAAAAGGCGGGGTGCTGTTCAAGAATGATTTTGTCATCTTCGACGAGGCGCACACGCTTGAAAATGTGGCCGCCAAGCACATTGGCTTGAGCGTGTCGAGCGGGCAGGTGCGCTATTCCTTGCAGCGGCTCTGGAACCCGAAGACCGAAAAAGGTTTGCTGTCGCAACTGCGCCAGGGGCCCATGATCGCCCGAGTAGCCGAGTTGTTGAGCGAGAGCGACGCCTTTTTTGCCGCCATCGAGGAGGAATGTGAACGGCTGGCCAAGTCCACGCCCAAAACGCGCGGCCGCGGCTCGATGGAGCCGTCTTCGAACTCGAGGAGCTGGACTGAATTGCGGATCCGCAAACCCGACCTTGTAGGCGATACGCTCACCTTGCCCATACAACGGTTGCGGGAGGGCCTGAGCAATCTTATCAAGCAGAGCGAAGACAAGGAAACCGGCGAGGAACTGGTGGAGTGTAATCGGCGGCTCGGGGAATTGCGGGAAGCGGTGGCCACGTTTCTGGGCCAGATGGCCGAGGACCACGTTTACTGGGTCGATCGGGGCGCCAAAGCCAGGCGGAGCATCACCTTGAATGCCGCTCCGGTCCAGGTCGCCGATTATCTGCGCCGCCTGTTGTTCGGCTCCGATACCTCGATCGTCCTGACCAGCGCAACGCTCGCGGTCGCTTCCGGTTCCCGCAACGCGCCTTCACCGCCGTCCACGCCCGGGCCCGAGGGACCGCCGGATCGCTCCGAGGAGCAATCGCCCGCCCTCGAACGGAAACCGCACAAGACGGACGCCCGAGGCGCAAGCGGCCTGGATTATTTCGCCCACCGGGTTGGGGCCGAGGCTGCCGAGAAGTTGCAGGTTGGTTCGCCTTTCGATTACCTGCGCCAGATGAAGATGTTCGTGGCCGGCAAGATGCCCGATCCGCGAGACGCCGGTTACGCCGACGCGCTCATTCATTGGATCGAACACTTCGTCAGGAAAACCCACGGCAAGGCCTTCGTCCTGTTCACCAATTTCAAATTGATGCTCGAAGTCGCCGGGCGGATGGAGCCGTTTTTCCATGAGGAAGGTCTCCAATGCCTCGTGCAGGGGACCGGCACCCCGCGGTCCTTGATGCTCGAGAAGTTCAAAGCCGACTTTAACTCGGTGTTGTTCGGGACCGACAGCTTTTGGCAGGGGGTCGATGTGCCGGGCGAGGCCTTGTCGAATGTGATCATCACCCGCCTCCCCTTTGCCGTTCCGGACCACCCGCTGATCGAGGCGCGAATTGAACATATCGAAGCGGCTGGCGGCAATTCATTCGCCGATTTTTCCCTCCCGGAGGCCATTCTGAAATTTCGCCAGGGCGTTGGCCGCCTCATCCGCACCAAGAATGACTCCGGGATCGTCGTGGTTCTCGACAGCCGGATTCTGGCGAAGAAATACGGCCAATCGTTCCTGAACGCCCTGCCTCCATGTCCGCTCGAGGTGGTCTGAACGCGCCTCGCGTTTGGCCGGGGCGCGACGTTGCGGCGGGTTTGGGGATGGGGAAGCGGCGGTCAGTTTGCGGATAAATCTTCCGGGGACTCAGCCAGCAATCGATATTGCCAGCCTTTGTTTCGCAGGATATCCGTCCAAAGCTGCGCTGGTTCACGCTGGAAGACCAGTTCGATGTTGGCCGGGTGGGTGAGCCAGGCGCCGCGGCGCATCTCGTCTTCGAGTTGGCCGGGGCTCCAGCCGGCATAACCGGCAAAAATCCGCATCCGTTGGGTGGCAGAAAATGATTCTCCCAGCTCGACCAACTCGTCTATGGAATGGCTCAGGTTGAGGTTGGGAAAGACATTGGCCTGGGGCAGGTAAGTATCCGAGTGCAGGAAACTCAACGCTGCCGGCTGGACGGGGCCACCGACATAAAGCGGGTGCTCCTTGAGGCGATCAGGAAGATTGGCGACGATCATCTCGCCAACCTTGTTGCCGCTCGGGCGGTTGATGACGAGACCGAAGGCGCCTTCGTCGTCGTGTTGGCAGATCAACACCACAGTGCGGTTGAAGAAGGAACCGCGCAGCTTGCCGCCATCCAGCAACAATTGTCCTTTGAGTGAATCAAATTGCTTTTCCATGGCCGCCAATGGTCATTCTTGTCTAACTTGCTAAAAGATAGAATTAACCTCATGATTTTGCCATGACAAAACTGTGTATGTTGCTTTTACTGGCGATGGTTTTAGTTGTCCTCGGCTGCAAGTCAGATTCGGGCAGTCGTGAATTCATCCCGGGCAAAGGCTGGGTGCCAACAAAGTGAGAGTCTTGTTCATTGGCGACGTGGTGGGCGAACCGGGGCGTCGCGCTATCAAACAACTGGTGCCGCGTCTGCGGCAGCAGCACGAAGTCCACCTGGTGGTGGCTAATGGTGAGAATGCCGCCGGCGGCGCGGGCATAACCGGCGACACCGCCGCGGAGATGTTTGGCGCCGGAGTGGACGTCATCACCACCGGGGATCACATATGGGATCAAAAGGAAATTGTGCAGTATCTCCCGGACAACCCGCGGCTGCTGCGCCCGTTGAATTATCCGCCGGGAGCGATCGGGCACGGCAGCATCTTGATCCCGCTCCCTGATGCCCCGGCCGCCGGTGTGGTGAATCTCCAGGGGCGGGTTTTCATGGCCAGTCTCGAGTGCCCATTTGCCTGCGCCCAGGCGGAGATCAAGCGGCTCCGGGAAAAGACGCGGATTCTCCTGGTGGACTTCCACGCCGAAGCCACTTCCGAGAAGATCGCCCTGGCCCGCTTCCTCGATGGCCAGGTCAGCGCCGTGATCGGCACTCACACCCACGTCCAGACCGCCGATGAACAAATCTTTCCCGGCGGGACGGCTTTCCTCTGCGACGCCGGTTTTACGGGGGCGCAGGAGAGTGTATTGGGACGTGAGATCGAGCCGGTCATCCAGCGTTTCGTCACTCAATTGCCCCAACGCTTCAAGGTGGCCAAGGGCAATGTCCGGTTGAATGGCGCCTTGATTGATATTGACGATCAGACGGGACGCGCCAGGAGCATCCTGCGCCTCTCGGCGCCGCTGCCGATTGAGGTCGAACGAAATCAGCAACAAAATCGCAATGGGACTTTGGGGAATTGTTTCCGAGCCAGCCCACGCGCAAAGTGTTAACGGTTACCGAACTGACCGCCAAGGTTCGGCGAACATTGGAAGGCCAGATCGGCACGGTTTGGGTCACCGGTGAAGTCAGCAATTTGCGCCTGCAAAGCTCGGGCCATATCTATTTCACTTTGAAAGACGCCGGCGCGCAACTGAACTGCGTCCTGTTTCGCGGCGAAGCCATCGAACAACGGAAACTCTTGCAGGACGGCCAGAAGGTGGTTGTCCAGGGCGACCTTACGGTTTATGAGCCGCGCGGCCAGTATCAACTGGTGGCACGGCAGGTCGAGCTCCAAGGTTTAGGGGCGCTCCAGTTGGCCTTCGACCGGCTCAAACGAAAACTCGAAGCCGAAGGCCTGTTTGCCACGGAACGAAAACGCCCGCTGCCCCGTTTCCCGCAACGGATCGGGCTGGTCACCTCGCCCACTGGCGCCGCCATACGCGACATCCTGCATGTGATTCAACGGAGAAACCCCAGCCTCGAGTTGGTGCTTGCTCCGTGCCGCGTACAAGGCTTGGGAGCGGCGGAGGAGATCGCGGCGGCCATCCGGTTGCTGAACGAATGGCCGGCCGGCGGCGGCGCCGAAGCTCGAGTTGAAGCCGGAGCCGCCCTGGGTCCGGAAACGCCTCGCCACTTGGACTTGATCCTGATTACCCGTGGGGGTGGCAGCCTCGAAGACTTGTGGGCATTCAACGAGGAGGTAGTGGCTCGGGCCATTTTTAGTTCCGCACTGCCGGTCATGTCGGCGGTCGGGCACGAAATCGATTTTACCATCAGCGATTTTGTGGCTGATTTCCGCGCGGCAACGCCGAGCGCCGCCGCCGAGATACTGACCGAAAGCGCCTTTGCGAGCCACCAGACCGTGATCGAGGCGCGCCGCCGCTTGCGCCAATTGGTTCGGCAACGATGGGAACGCAGCCAGGACGCCTGCCAGCAGCTGGCGCATAGACTGGCCCGAGTCCATCCGCGCCGGCGGCTTAATGAACTGTTGCAGCGACTGGACGATCTCGAAGTCACGCTGGGCCGGCGAGTGGTTTACCGGTTGCGCGAAGTCAAGACTGAATGGCAATCGCTTTGGCAACGGTTGCTGCGAACCCGCCCCACCCAGGTGCTGCTCCGCCGCCGCCAGGTGGTTTCCGACCTCGAGCTCCGGCTGCTCGAGCGCACCCAAGCCCGGCTCGGCGAGCTGCGAAATCGCCACGCCAAAGCCGAGGATTGTCTCCGGCTGCTGTCGCCCGTCCAGGTGCTGATGCGCGGTTATTCCATAACCATGGACGCAGCCACCGGCAGAATTTTGCGCACAGCCGGCGAGGTTGGTGCCGGCCAGAAGTTGAAGACCCGCTTGGCGGACGGCGAATTCCGGAGCACGGCCGATGGCTAATGCGCCCCGGGACTCGCTGCAAATGGCCTATCGCTTGATGCGCCGCCGTTTTGGCCATCAAAACTGGTGGCCGGGCGAGACGCCATTCGAGGTTTGCGTGGGAGCTATTCTGACCCAGAACACGAATTGGGGCAATGTCGAGCGGGCCATTCAAAACCTCAAGCGGGAACAATTGATGGACCCCAGGAAACTGTTCGCCCTGCCGGAAAGCCAATTGGCTGAGCTCATTCGGCCGGCCGGCTATTTCAATGTCAAGTCCCGGCGGCTGAGGAGCTTCCTCCGAGTGCTGGTCGAGGAGTTCGACGGCAGCCTCGATCGGATGTTCCAGGGAGAGACACCGGCAGTGCGCCGGCGATTGCTGGAGATCAAGGGCATAGGACCGGAGACAGCCGACAGCATGTTGTTATACGCGGGCGGCCATACCAGTTTCGTCATCGACGCCTATACCCGGCGGATCTTCCAAAGGCACGAATGGTGCGGACCCGAGGCCAGTTACGGCGAGCTGCAGTCGGTTTGCATGGCGGCTCTCGACGAGAAGCCGTCCGCTGAACGATTGGATTATTGGCAGGACTACCACGCCCAATTGGTGCGCGTGGGCAAGGAATTCTGCCGCGCCGGAAAGCCCCGGTGCGAACATTGCCCGCTCAAGCCGTTGTTGCCCCAAGCGTGCCCTGAAACACGCCCTAACTCACCCTCTCAAGTTGCCGCGGCGTCATGAACCAATCCAAGACCGCGCAACGGTCGAATTGAAGCGTGTCGGTTGCCAACTTGGCCAGGCCCGCCTTCTTGAAGTTCAAGGCGAGGTTCGAGTCACCCGTGAGCAACCGGGAAACGAGGCTGCTCAGATAAGGCTCGTGTCCAACCAGCAGGATGCTTTTTGCGTCCTGATGGTTGCGGTTGATTTCGGCAATCAGCTTTTCCGGGCTGCCATTGACCTCCAGGTGCGCCGTGAATTCGAGCCGGGTTTTGAGCTTGAGAATCTCGGCGGCAATCTCCGCCGTTCGCTGGGCACGCACAAACGGGCTCGAAAGGATCAAATCAAAGGATAACCCCAGCTTCCGCATCCCCTTCGCCACTCGATACATGCGTTTCTCGCCTTCCGGGTTCAAAGGCCGTCCGCTATCCTCGGGATAGTCCGGCGATCCGCGTTGGACCGCCTCGGCATGTCTTAAGAAATAAATCTCCATAACTTATACCAATAAAAAATTATCCCCCCCGAGCCGGGTTCACAAGGGTGGAAACGGACGGCGGCGCCCAGGCCGCAATTGTCCGGTCCGCGGAGTTCAAAAGTCCGTTAACCCGAGACCGGAGCCGCCGGCGGAGCAACTGGCGGATGGGGCGGAGCAATGCGGCGTCGCGCCTCGAACCCCGCCGAACGAATGCGCGCAGGTTGTCCAGCAGGACGCGGAGGTCTTGAATCCAGCCGAGACTCATTTGGAACCGTTGCATGGATTTGAGCTGAGCCGCTGTGATTTCCGGAAGCACCGGCTGCAGCGCCTCGGACATGTAACGGAATTTCTTGAGGGCAACACGCAGCCGGTGGAGGGTCTTGGGTGCATCCGCTTCGACCATGCAACGACAACGCCGCACCCCGGCATAGGCGGAAACCACCAACTCGCGCAATGGCCTTGCGGGATTAGCCGAGTCCGCTCCAGCCACGAAATCGCGGCGGAAACGGCGCCGGCCGGCTTTGATCCGTTTCATCGTCCGGGCGGGCTTAATCCGGCAAACCCGCTTTTCGGCCTCCCGGACCAGGCTCGATTCTTGTTGCGTCAAATGGGCCAGGAAGGGACGCAATTCCCGATGATCCGCCTCCAATCCCCGGACATACTGAAGTTGGATCTGGGCGTCACGGAGCTGGCTGAGGTCCTTCAATTGTTTCTTCAACCACTGCTTGGCCTGGTTGAGCCTGGTGACCGGAACAATCGCATTCAGCACCGTCAGCGCGGCGATTAACCGGCGCAACGCTATCCGCAGGTCGTGGACCGAGTCCGTCGAGAAGCCCTTTTGACAACGTTGCAGCCTTCGACGATAGACACGCCCGCGAACCTTCACCGATTGTTCTAGCCGCGCGGCAATCCCGTCCGCGCCGAGACCGGCGGACTCCATGGCCGGCAACGGGACGGAAAGGACCAAGCGCCGATTCATCCGATTGCCGTGCGCCAGGATGGATGAATGTATCCGCGTCATTCGGTCATGTTACTAATAAACCTCGAATAAATCAATAAAAAGAATTACAAGGAGACCCTCACCGATGATGGCCAAGCTGTGGTGGCTGCCAGCAGAGATGGCGACTAAAGCATTGCCCGTGCCAGGAAGGGCACACTTGCCGGCGATCACCAAGGTGCCGCTTATTGGATACCTGGTTGGACGGAGGCGCTTCGGGATCGATTTTATAAGCCTGTGGTATCGTTTGGCAAATCCGTTTACCTGCCACTTGCCTTCTGCTGCCGCCACATCAAAAGGCAAGGCACCGCCGGAGCGAAAAAGCATCCGGCCAACGGCTCATTAAACGCTGGTCGGGGAAGGTGCGGTTGAGCCTAAGGTCCTTATGATCAAAGTGTGCTTAGGACTTCCAGATTCAGTTGATTTCCCTTGCTTCCGATCACATAATCCAAGACTTGACGATAATGGTTGGCGAAATGGGTTCGCCTGCGGGTGATCATCTTCCGCACAATGATCTGGTGCTGCCGCCCCAATTTGGGAACCAGAAGCTCTTGAAACTGCCGCTCACACTCGGGTGGAGACAATAAGCTCAGGTTCCACGCCAAAACAGCCACGCCCAAAATATCGTGCGCGTCTTGGTCATCCCTCGCTTCTGCAAGCCAGGGTTGGGCAAAATCCAAGATGACAGCAGACATCTTCTTTACCCCAGGAGTGGCATTCAGCACCAGTATGCCCTTGCTGTCGGGTGGCTTCCCAAAACGCCTCGGCAAGATCGTTCTCTCCTCAGTTGGCCTTCCCAGCAATTTTCGGAACCAATTTCTCATTTCCGCAATTTCCCCTTGGACAATGACAAAGCGGCTGACCAAATAAAGCAAAAAGGACGATAAGCGTTTTAGCACCACACCGCTTCAGCCGAGTGTAAAATCGGGTAACACTATAACCGCGCTGCCCCAATTCGGGGTCGGCAAAAGGGTTTCCAATCAGGGACGCTCCTCTCCCTGCCCGACGGCTTTGGTGGGATTTGAGTGAGGGACGCTGAATTCAATGAACCCAACGGCAAGCCCGCCGATCGGCCAAGAGGGGATTCGTGGCTATGACCGCGCTAGCGACGCCCGCCGTGACCTCCGCCCCCACGGTAACCTCCGCCCCCGTGATAACCCCCGCCCCCACGGTAACCTCCGCCATAGTAACCCCTGTGATAGCCGCCCCCATAGTAACCACGCCCAAAACCAAAAGCAAACGACACCGTCGGATAGGAATATCCGTAACACCCGCTGTAGTACGGATAATAGCTGGGATAAGCGTAGTACGTCGGGGTTGGACCTTGAACCACGTACACATTTGGTTGGGCGTAGACTACCGGAGGTTGCGCATAAACGACGGGAGCGGGACTGGAGTAAACCATCGCCGGTTGCGAGTACACCACCGGGGCAGGCGCCACCACTATTGGTTGGGCCGGACGGGCGGTCTCACCGAGTATGCTGCCCAGCACCAAGCCGGCCCCTGCGCCAATCGCTACGCCTTCAGCCGTGTGCCCTGAACCCTGGTTATGACCAATGACCCCGCCGAGTACACCGCCTACCACCGCTCCGCCAAACCCAGCCGACGTAATAATTTGAGCTTGATTGTTTATTGCGCCAACCGCGAGCAGGGTCGCCACTAATTTTACAGTGCTTCTCATAAAAACCATACCCTTTCGACGTAACCTCCGCGGTTTTCTTCATTTTACAACCAGCAATAAATCATTCGCGCAAGCGGCGAATTGCGCCAAAAGGCCAAAATCACCGGCCCGGCCCAAGATCCGACTCCCCGCAAATGATTTTCGGTCACTACCGCGGTTGGTGACCAAAGAGGAAGCCCAAGGCCACGCTGGATGCGTCGTGATCCCGTTGACCGTAACCTCGGCTCCGGTGACCGGGTTGTTCTCTCGGTCGAGGCCCCGGCCAAAAACGGCGCGGCTGGCTGGCAATCAATCCTTGACGCGTGAGTTGAGTTTCACGGCAAGAGGTCCTCGGATTGCCAACATAGTTGGTCGGAGCGGCGGGATTTGAACCCGCGACGTCTTGGTCCCAAACCAAGTGCTCTAGCCAGGCTGAGCTACGCTCCGCCACCGGGCTTAATCTTCGTCCTTCGTGGTTCCTTAGGCAACGACTTTTTGAGTGCAATTCTCGTTATGGCATATCGCGGGCTTGGTTGTATTGAAGTGAACGGGTCAAGCCGGCTGCCACCGCACGTGGCCGGACGCGGGGTTGCATCAACAAATGGTTAGACAATGCCAAATTCGGTGTTGCGTGGTTGAGAGGCAGCCATTAAGTTTGCAGTTAATGATGTGCATAAGGCATTATAATGTAAAGCGCGTCAGTGATGAGTGGTAATTATAAAATTCAGAACACGTGATATGAAGAAGTTGGCGATGACGATATTGATTGCCGCGGCGGTGGCGTCGATCAGCGCACGGGCGGCAGACGATGCCAAGGCAAAGGCGAAGACCACCTACATGAAACTCTGCAAGGGATGCCACGGGGTGGACGGCAAGGGCGATACCACGCTGGGGCGCCGGTTGGGCGTTCTCGATTACACCCAGGCGAAGGTGCAGGATGCCGTGAAGGATGAGGAAATGTTCAAGGCGATCAAGGAGGGCTACAAGAAGAACGGACGGACGCTGATGCGGCCTTTTGGTGAAAGGCTGAACGACGAGGAAATCAAGGCGTTGGTCGCTTATTTTCGCGATTTCAAAAAGAAGTAATCCGGGCGAGCGGCCTTGCTTGATCCGCTCTGGCCGGAGTCAGAGCGGCGGCAATCCAGGCAGCGAACCGGAAGGAGTACCGGTGGGATGGGAGCCAGGGTCTCACCGGGCTTCAGAGGCAGCCCGCACCTCATGAGACCCCACAGAATTCCTCCCCAAATTCTCCGGTTGATCCTGCTGACACTGGCCATCGTGGGGGTTTATTCAGTAGCGCGGTATTTTTTAACGCCGGCGTCGTTTGGCCGGTACGGTTGGTATCGGGCGGCTGCCCTGGGGGAGATTGCGGCCTATCCGCCTGATTATGCGGGAAAGGCGGCTTGCGCCCAGTGCCACAAGGACAAGGCCGAACAAATCGCAAAGGGTCCGCATAAAGCGCTGTCATGCGAGTCCTGCCATGGTCCGGGCATGGCGCACGTGGGGAACCCGGACGTTAAACTGGTGAAGCCCGCGGCGCCGCTGTGCCTGCGCTGTCACGAGGCCAATCCATCCCGGCCCGAATGGCTCAAGCAAGTCACACTGGCCGACCATTACGGGGAGAATTGTCTCGAGTGTCACGTCCCGCATCAACCAAACGAAGCCCCATGAAAAGCCCGCCTACTCCGGCCCATGTTCAACCGCTTAACCGGCGGCGGTGGCTGGCGGTTTTGGGGAGCAGCCTGGCCGGGCTGTTTTCCCTGGTCCCCTCGAGGCGCGCCGAGGGTGGAGGGCGGGAGCGGCAGAAGGAGGCGGCCATGCCGGACGGCTATGATCCCACGCGGCACCGGTGGCTGATGGCGCTGGACATTAATCGATGCATCGGGTGCGCCTTGTGCGTGGCAGCCTGCAAAACCGAGAACAAGGTGCCGCCCGAGCCGACCTATTTCCGGACCTGGATCGAGCGTTACATCATTCGGAAACCGGGGCCTGGATCGGGCGAATTGCGGGGAAGCACCATTGTTGATTCGCCAAACGGAGGCCGGGACGGCTTTCCGCCGAGTGCCATTCCCCGGGACCAGATTCTCCGATCATTTTTTGTCCCCAAGCTATGCAACTTGTGCGAACAGTCTCCTTGCACGCAGGCCTGCCCGGTGGGAGCGACCTTCCAGGCGCCGGACGGGGTGGTGTTGGTGGACCCGCATTATTGCATTGGGTGTGGATTCTGCATTCAGAGTTGCCCGTATGGCTGCCGGTTTTTGAACCCGAATACGAGGACGGCCGAGAAATGCACTCTTTGTTACCACCGTATCACACGGGGCCTGAAACCGGCATGCGTCGAGGTCTGCCCGGGCGGGGCGCGTATCTTCGGGGACGCGATGCATCCATTGCCGGATGATCCGTTGAGTGAGTTCGTGGCGAAAAACAAGGTGCAGACCCTCAAGCCCTACCTGGGGACCGGGCCGCGTGTGCTTTACGCCGGAATGGACAAGGAAGTGAGATAAGCGATGATCATCGAGTTATTAACCGCCCTGCCGTCCGCGGCCCCGCACATCGAGGGTTATGTCTACCCGAACGAACAGACCCTGTTGTGGAGCGTGCTGATCGTGATTTACCCGTATATCACCGGCCTGGTGGCGGGCGCGTTCATCCTGGCTTCGTTGGTCCGGGTTTTTCGAGTGAGTGAATTGGAGCCGGCGTATCGGCTTTCCCTGTTGACGGCCCTGGCCTTTTTGTTGGTGGCGCCGCTGCCGCTGCTGTTTCACCTGGGGCATCCGGAGCGGTGTTATGAACCGGTAATTACGCCGCATCTGAGCTCGCCGATGGCGATGTTCGGCTTTGTGTATGCCTGGTACATCATGGCGGTATTGTTGCTGGAACTCTGGTTTGATTACCGGAAGGATTTGGTTGAATGGTCGAAAAAGGAGCGCGGGGTAAGAGCCTGGATTTACCGGTTGCTTACCGTGGGCGTCCACGATGTGTCCGAACCGGCTTTGCAATTGGACGCGCGCATGGCAAAGGCGATCACGATCATTGGCATTCCCTCGGCCTTTCTGTTGCACGGCTACGTGGGATTCATCTTCGGATCGATCAAAGCCAATCCATGGTGGGGGAATCCATTGATGCCGATCATTTTCATCTTTTCGGCGGTGGTATCGGGCATTGCCTTGTGTGTTTTCATTTATCTGATTCTCAACCGCCTGCGCGGGCTGCCGCAGGACATCGATTGCCTGGATGCGATGGGCAAGTTTCTGTTTTTGGCACTGGTGATCGACGCTTCGCTTGAGGCCTTGGACTGGGTGCATCGCCTGTATGCCGCCGAGGAATCCATTCATGTTTTGAAGTCGCTGGCGGCTGGCAAATTATTTTACTCGTTGCTGGTGGTCCAGGTTTGCATGGGAACATTCGTTCCGCTGGTTCTGCTCGGCTCGATCCAACTGTTTCGTAAGCGGATTGCCGAAGGGGTGCGGCGCTGGACTTATTTTGGGTGCAGCGTCCTGATCCTGGTGGGCGTGCTGGCCATGCGCTGGAACGTGGTGATCGGCGGCCAGCTTTTTTCGAAAAGCCTCCGCGGTTTCACCGCCTACAAATTCGAGCTGGCCGGCCAGGAAGGCTGGCTGGTGGCGTTATTTCTGCTTTTGCTCCCGTTTCTGATCCTGGCGGTGTTTATCCGGTATTTCCTGCCTTTGAAAACGGACGCCGGGGTCCATCCGCTCACCGAATTGCCTGATCACAAGGCGGTTTAGGAGGAGGCGAGTCTGTCGGTTCTTCCAGGCGCAAGGCGCGGGGCGGTCCGCCTGGAGTGTCAGTATCTCCGCCGGCGCTGGGTGAGGACGGCCATGACAATGATGACGCCGGTCAGCATTAACCGGCTCGCCTCGGGGACCGCGTTGATGCTCAGGATTTTTTCCAGGTAACCGATGGTAAGGGTGCCCACGATGGTCAAGCCTATGCCACCTCGTCCGCCCATGAGGCTGGTCCCACCAATCACCACGATGGCGATGGCGGTCAGTTCATAGCCGGCGCCCGCCTCGGGGTCGCCTTGTTGTTCCTGCGCGGCCTGGCAGATGCCGGCCAATGCGGCCCACAGACCGCAGGCCATGTAGGCGTAAATCTTCGTCATGTTTACGGGTACCCCGGAGAGTCTCGCCGCCTCCTCATTGCCGCCAATGGCGTACCATTGCCGTCCGAGCCGGTGGCGCGCCAGGACGATCCAGGTAATGGCCGCGCACAACAGGAAGATCACCGTGACCACCCAAACGTCACCGCCGAAGAGCTGCGAATCAATCGACCGGAATATCCGCGGCACATCCACGTAACGGTATGTACCGTCCGGATTCTGCACCGCGGTGGAGACTTTCATGCCCCCCGATGCGGTTTTGGCCAGTCCGCGGGCAAAAACCATCATGGCCAGCGTGGCCACGAAAGGCTGAATCTTGAACCAGGCGGTAAGCCCGCCCGAAAGGGCGCCGCAGGCCGCGCCCACCAGGAGGCAAAGGGGAAGCGACAACCATGGCGGCCATCCCCAATGGATGCTGGTTAAGGCGAAACAGACTGCCGACAGCGCCAGAACGCTCCCAACCGACAGATCAATCCCGCCCGTAATGATGACCAGCGTCATCCCACAAGCCAGGATGCCGTAAACCGACGCCTGCCGTAGGGCATCGCGGTGGGTGCCCAATTTGAAAAACGCACCGTCCGCGTTAAACACGCATCCAATGATCAGCACCAGCACGAGCGCCAATACGGCGCGTCCCGTTGGACCGGCCAAAAATCGAAATAACTTGTTCAAGTAACTCTTCATCTATTCTCTCGATGCCCCATCCTCCGCGCTCTCCACT